>JAFWRB010000171.1 GCA_017508845.1 Neisseriaceae bacterium
ACCACAGGCGAAACTCTGTGTGCAGAAAACGCACCGATTATCTTGGAAAGAATGGAATTCCCTGACCCAGTAATCCATGTGGCAGTAGAACCCAAAACCAAAGCCGACCAAGAAAAAATGGGTATTGCCTTAAACCGTTTGGCAAAAGAAGACCCATCTTTCCGTGTGCGTACTGATGAAGAATCAGGTCAAACCATTATTTCGGGTATGGGCGAGTTGCACTTGGAAATTATTGTCGATCGTATGAAACGCGAATTTGGCGTTGAAGCGAATGTGGGTGCTCCACAAGTGGCTTATCGCGAAACCATTCGCAAAGAAGTCGAATCCGAGTACAAACATGTCAAACAATCAGGCGGTAAAGGTCAATATGGTCATGTGGTCATCAAAATGGAACCGATGGAACCAGGCGGTACAGGCTATGAATTTATTGACGAAATTAAAGGCGGCGTGATTCCACGCGAGTTTATTCCGTCTTGCGATAAAGGCATTCGCGACACCTTGCCAAACGGCGTTTTGGCTGGCTATCCAGTAGTTGATGTGCGTGTGCGTTTGGTGTTTGGTTCATACCACGATGTCGATTCATCGCAATTAGCGTTTGAATTAGCCGCATCAATGGCGTTCAAAGACGGTATGCGTAAAGCCGCTCCTGTCTTGTTAGAGCCGATGATGGCAGTGGAAGTGGAAACACCCGAAGACTATATGGGCGATGTTATGGGCGACTTAAACCGTCGTCGTGGCATTGTTCAAGGTATGGAAGATGACGGCATTGGCGGTAAAAAAATCCGTGCCGAAGTTCCTTTGGCAGAAATGTTTGGTTACGCAACCGACTTGCGTTCAGCAACACAAGGTCGTGCAACCTATTCAATGGAATTTAAGCACTACGCCGAAGCCCCAGCACATGTTGCACAACAAGTGATGGAAAGTCGTAAATAAAACCTTTCAGGCAGCCTGAAAAAGATGAAAAATCTTTTCAGGCTGCCTGAAAATTGTAGGGTAGGGCAATTAGCCCCCCTAAATTAACCGTTTCAGGCAACCTGAAACATTGTTCTTTTTGATCTTTTAACATATAAGGAAAAGCCAAATGGCAAAAGAAAAGTTCGAGCGGACGAAACCGCATGTGAATGTAGGGACCATTGGTCACGTTGACCATGGTAAAACCACATTAACCGCAGCATTGACCACGATTTTAGCGAAGAAATTTGGTGGTGCTGCCAAAGCTTATGACCAAATTGACAACGCGCCAGAAGAAAAGGCTCGTGGTATCACCATCAACACATCTCATGTTGAATACGAGACCGAAACTCGCCACTACGCCCATGTGGATTGTCCAGGACACGCTGACTATGTGAAAAACATGATTACCGGTGCAGCACAAATGGACGGTGCGATTTTGGTGGTATCTGCCGCTGACGGTCCTATGCCCCAAACGCGTGAGCATATCTTGTTGGCTCGTCAAGTAGGCGTGCCTTACATTATCGTATTTATGAACAAATGCGATATGGTTGATGACGAAGAATTGTTAGAACTCGTTGAAATGGAAGTTCGCGATTTATTGTCTTCATACGAATTCCCAGGCGATGACATTCCCATCGTTAAAGGTTCAGCATTAAAAGCTTTGGAAGGCGACACTTCCGATTTAGGCGAAGGTGCGATTTTCAAATTAGCCGAAGCGTTGGATTCTTACATTCCAACCCCAGAGCGTGCTGTGGATAAACCATTCTTGTTACCGATTGAAGATGTATTCTCCATTTCAGGTCGTGGTACGGTGGTAACAGGTCGTGTGGAACGCGGTGTGATCAATGTAGGCGATGAAATTGAAATCGTTGGTTTGAAAGAAACCCAAAAAACCACTTGTACTGGTGTAGAAATGTTCCGCAAACTGTTAGACCAAGGTCAAGCAGGCGACAACATTGGTGTATTGTTGCGTGGTACCAAACGCGAAGAAGTAGAACGCGGACAAGTATTGGCAAAACCTGGCACGATTACGCCACACACCAAATTTGAAGCAGAAGTGTATGTATTGAGCAAAGAAGAAGGCGGACGACACACCCCATTCTTTGCGAACTACCGCCCACAATTCTACTTCCGCACCACCGATGTAACAGGTGCCGTAACATTATCCGAAGGCGTTGAAATGGTAATGCCTGGTGAAAATGTGAAAATCACCGTTGAATTGATTGCACCGATTGCGATGGAAGAAGGCTTGCGTTTTGCGATTCGCGAAGGCGGTCGCACCGTAGGTGCTGGCGTGGTTTCCAAAGTGATTCAATAAGAAAGGCATACGATGAAAACCCAAAGAATTCGTATTCGCCTAAAAGCGTATGACTATGCCTTAATTGACCGTTCCGCACAAGAAATTGTCGAAACAGCCAAACGCACAGGTGCTGTGGTTAAAGGTCCAATTCCTTTGCCCACCAAAATTGAACGCTTCAACATTTTGCGTTCGCCCCATATGAATAAAACTTCACGCGAACAATTAGAAATCCGCACGCATTTGCGTTTAATGGACATTGTCGATTGGACAGACAAAACCACAGACGCATTGATGAAACTCGACTTGCCCGCAGGCGTTGATGTGGAAATCAAAGTGCAATAATTGTTTGAATAAAACAAACCCTTTCAGGCTGCCTGAAAACAGTGAGCAGTGAGCAGTTTTCAGGTAGCCTGAAATAAAACAAACGCTTTCGATATTAGAAAGCGTTTTTTGTATGTTTTTAAAAAAACGACATAGCATTTTATTCTTTTCAGGCAGCCAGAAAATCCCACAACCCCAAAAAAACGCTCACCACAATGATGAGCGTTTTGCTTGCATAAGTCGATTAGTGTTTTTGGAATGCAATGGCGACAAAGCCACGAATGGCTAACAGAATAGCCAAACCAAACAGCACCACTGCCAAAATCAACTGCAATGAAGAGCCAAAAACATTATTCCCTTCCATAATGGCGGCAACTTTTGACAAAGCCGTCAGCAGCAACGAAGTTAAAGTAACCGCGAGCATAAAAATCATCGGCACATAAAACATTTTATTGTTTTTACCCACATTGCCTAACCAAACGCACACGGCAAGCAAGGCCACTGCTGCCAACAACTGATTTGCGGCACCAAATAACGGCCAAATTAAGGTGTAACCATTCATACCTAATGAAACACCAAAAACCACCGTAATAACCGTGGCAACATATTTATTTGCCAAGAATTTTTTCCATGCAGGATATTCCTTGCTGCTGTCGGGAATCCAAAATTCTTGGAATAAATAGCGTGCCAAGCGAGTGGCTGTGTCCAAAGAAGTTAAGCAGAATACCGATACTGCCAAAATTAACAGGGCATAAGCAATACCTTGTGCGTCAGCCAAACCAGGAATAGTGGCAATCATTTGTGATAAACCGTCTGCAAAAACCGCAGTCGGTGCAGCGTAACCGCCTGCTTGATATTTTGCCCATACAAAACCCACGGCAATCAGCGAGAGTACCGCCAACAAACATTCAATCAACATAGAACCGTAGCCTATGGCTTGTGCTTGACTTTCTTTATCCAACTGTTTGGAAGTCGTGCCTGACGCAACCATGCTGTGAAAGCCCGAAATCGCACCGCAGGCAATGGTTACAAACAGGGCAGGGAACAAAAATCCACCTTGTGCGGCTTTGTTAATCACCGTTTCGCCATCTACGATAACCTTATTTGATGTAACAAAACCCCCAAAAGCAGGAATTTCCAAATGTGAAGCCGCACCCATAACGCTGGCACCAATAACGCCGAAAATCGCTAACAACATTAAGGCGTACAATAAGTAACTGGACAGATAATCACGCGGTTGCAATAAAATCCACACAGGCGTAATGGACGCAATCAAGATATACACAGACAAAATAATCATCCAATTTGTATAACTTAATTGAAATGGGTGCCACATAAAGCCCAACCACACCACAGCCGCAATAATCATTAACGATACACCAATGTTAATTACTGTGGGCAATTTTCTACCGTGTAGCGTAAAGCCCCAAATCACCGCAGCCACAATAAACAGAAGCGATACAGACGCAGTTTGCTCATTTGCCACATTGACTTTCTCTGCGGTAGAAGTAAAAGTATTTGCCACAATCGAAGAGAATGCGGCGACTACCAAAATTAACACCACATACGAAAAAATGGCGAATAATTTGCGTGCCGTATCATCAACATTTTCGGCAATGATAATGGATATAGTGCGACCTTTATTGCGTAAGGACGCAAACAACGCACCAAAATCATGCACCGCACCCATAAAAATGCCGCCAATCAACACCCACAGAAGCACGGGCACCCAACCGAATACGGCTGCCTGAATCGGTCCGTTAATCGGTCCTGCCCCTGCGATAGACGAAAAATGGTGTCCCAACACCATATACGGC
Source organism: Neisseriaceae bacterium (assembly GCA_017508845.1). Lineage (GTDB taxonomy): Bacteria > Pseudomonadota > Gammaproteobacteria > Burkholderiales > Neisseriaceae > RGIG9985. The sequence continues at coordinate 4,393 of JAFWRB010000171.1, forward strand.
GGTGCAGGCACATAATCATTGCCGTCTTCTTGTTCGTGAGCAGGCGTGGGGCGGTTGGGGTCAATGCCCCACTGCCGTGCCAAATAGCCCCCATAAAAAACATAGCCCAGCAGCAAAACCACTACTGCGATAATCAGTATCAACATTGCATTCATAAAGTTCCCTTTCTTTCATGTGATACAGTGGTTAAAAAATCAGTTAAAAAGCGAGATAAATCTTTCCCCGCACGGTTGGTAACAACGGTTTTTTTGCTTTTATCCACAACCGCAAGGCGTAAATTTGCCCAACCATACCAACCCAAACGAAATGATTTACGAAATTTAGTTTTGCGACAAAGAGATAACGCTTCATCATCAACCCTATCAGTCAGTACAATTAAAGTTAAAGAACTTTGCATGTGTTCTGGGTGTGGCTGAATTTTATGTATGCCTTGTGTTTGCAATAACGCAATTTTGGCTTGCAACATTTGTGCAGTTAAACACGGCAGATATTGAATAAACAGATAATCGTGGGCTTCTGCTGCCCATATTTGTGCTTTTTTAACCAACACATATTTTTCGCCACGCGAGTGAAATTCACCATAGCCTGCAAAAGTTTCGCCTGCAAAATGGTAATTTTGTTGCGTGTCATAATGATGACTAAACGCCAACAACAACTGTGAAACAATAGGGTTGGTCATACTGGATAATTACGCACTACTCGCAATATTTTGTTGTTCATTTAAGTTTTTAACAATCAGCAATCTAACAATAATAGACTAAACTAATATAAGTATCATACAATTAAACGAAAAAACAATAAAGCGTACACCGCATAAATCAACACCAAACGGTGTAAAATAGACAAATTAAGCACTTTTTACAGGAGTTCGCACAAAATGCAGATTATTTATTCAGCAGAATTAAAACAATATATGCAGCACAAAAATTTAAGCCATATCGAAATCGGCGTTGTGGAAGCATCGTGCTGCTGTTCGGGATACAGCGAAATTTTCGTCAATTTTGTTACGGATAAAGATATGCCCAAATTAGAAGGCAAAATTTATCGCACCCTAACAGGCGAAATCGGCGACATTCTCATCACTTCCCGCAGCATAGAATTAGATAACACGCTACACTTTGATTTGAAAAGTTTTTTAGGTGTCAAAGACATCAGCGTAAAAGGCGTGCATGCGTGGAAAATGTAATTTCAGGCAGCCTGAAACTTAAACAAAAAACCTTTCAGGCAGCCTGAAAGGTTTTTATTTAATATCATACAATTACAACTTACTTTTCATTTCCACTAATGAACGATTTGGGTCATCTTGGGAGAGTTGTTTTAATGCCAAGTCAAAGGCTTGTTTGGCTTCGGTTGTTTTGCCCTGTGCCAAGTAAATATCGCCTTTCAATTCTGCCACGCGTGCCGCAAATTCGGGTTCGACTTTTTCGTTCAGAACGCTCAAAGCGTCATCGAATTTACCCTGTTGTAAATACACCGTTGCCAAGCGTTGCACCACTGTGGCTCGGATTAGGGGGTGTTTTTGTGTTTGCATGAGCCACTTTAAGTGGTTTGCCGCTTCATCATATTTGCCGTTTGCAAATGCGTCATCGGCGGTAATCAGTGTGGCTTGGGCGGCAGCAAAGGTTTGCGGATATTCGCTTTGAATTTTTTGTAAGCCTTTGAGTGCATTCGCATTATCACCTTTTGCAACAGCAGCAGCAAATTCGCTGTCATACATAGCGGCGGCTTTGGCATTGCGTTGTTCGATTTGTCCTTTCCACACAATATTGCCTAAATACAGTGCGGCGGCAATCAGCATTGCCAAAAATACCCAGCGTCCCCACAACTTCCACGCTCGTTTGGCGTTTTCTAATTCTTCTTGGTCTTGTAAGTCTAATGCCATTTTTACATACTCCATTGATTAAATTCGTTTTACTTTCAAAATATTCTTCGTTGGCTCGCCTTGCCGTATTATTTATACTGCCTGCGGCTCGCCGCCTTGACTATTTTGAAATTAAAACGAATTGATTGTTTCAATTACATTATCAAATTCAACTGTTTTCTGCTCACCTGTTTGCAAATTTTTCACTGTCAGGCTGCCTGAAAGAACTTCATTTTCGCCCACAATAAGTGCAAATTTTGCCCCCGATGCGTCTGCTTTTTTAAATTGCGTGCCTAATTTTTGGTCTGCTCCGTGTGTTAAAACGGAAAAACCATTACTTCGCAAATCTTGCACGGCACGCATTAAATGTGGTTGTGCGTCTTCGCCTTGATACATAGCATAAATATCAGGCGAATTGTCGGCTTTGAGAACGCCGTGCGATTTAACTAACAGAAGCAGGCGTTCAATGCCTATGGCAAAACCAATGCTGGGCGTGGCTTTGCCACCTAATTCTTCAATCAAACCGTCATAGCGACCGCCGCCACAAATGGTGCCTTGTGCCCCTAATTTATCGGTTGTCCATTCAAATACAGTTGCATTGTAATAGTCCAAACCACGCACCAAGCGATGATTTTCCACAAATGGAATTTCTAACACATTTAATATATTTTTCAATGTATTATAATGTTTCAGGCTGCCTTCTTTAAGATAATCGGACAACTTCGGAGCGTTTTCAATCATCGCTTGCAAATCAGGATTTTTGCTGTCCAAAACCCGCAAAGGGTTAGTTATCATACGGCGGCGGCTGTCTTCGTCCAAAATGTGTTCGTTTTGTTGCAAATAGCCAACCAAAGCCGTGCGGTGTGCCGCTCGCTCTTCACGATTGCCCAAGCAGTTAATTTCTAATTGAACACAATCTTTAATGCCTAATTTCTGCCACAAATCCCAGCACATCGCAATGATTTCTGCATCCGTATCCGCACCAGCATAGCCTAACGCTTCCACACCGATTTGATGAAACTGCCGATAACGCCCTTTTTGCGGTTTTTCGTGGCGAAACATCGCCCCCATATACCACAATTTTTGCGGCGAATTGTACAAAAGATTATGCTCCACAACCGCACGCAAGCAAGACGCAGTGCCTTCGGGACGCAAAGACAAGGACTCGCCATAGTCGTCAAATGTGTACCTTTCCTTGCCGACCACATCGGTGTCCGTACCGATTGACCGCACAAACAAGCCTGTGGGTTCAATCATCGGCGTGCGAATGTTTTTATAGCCATATTGTGCGAGCCACTTGTGTGCAATTTCTTCAAACGCCAACCAGTCGGCACTTGTCCAAACACTGTCTTTATCTGCCACTGGCAAAATATCATTCATTCCCTTAACGGCTTGAATTTTAACGCCCATTTTTGGCTTATCCTTATGATATGATTTATTGCTTATTCAAAACCTGCCATTCTACCATATTCAAAAGGTTTCAGGCAGCCTGAAAGATTTATTGAACAGTATTTCTATCTGCCATAATCTTTTAATCTTCGTCATAAAAACCGCAAAAAATACCGTTTTTACCGCATTTAGGCTACCTGAAATGGTGTAAAACGGCTTTTTTATTATGTTTTTAGGCGGTTTGTACGGTAGAATTAGGGTTACAAACCACAAACGAAACAAAAGGAATACGCTATGAACGAAACCATTGAACGCGATCAAATGCAATTTGATGTGGTGATTGTTGGTGCAGGACCTGCGGGC
>JAFWRB010000172.1 GCA_017508845.1 Neisseriaceae bacterium
GCGGTTTTTTCTTTTGCCTTTTATTATATAACTTATTGAAATCTATATAAAAAATTTTTCAATCGGTGTGATTGTAAAATTTATTTTCAGATAAACTTGGCGTTTGGGTTCGCATAAAATCAAGTGTTGAATTATTTTTTGCCAAGTTTATCTAAATTTATTACCTTGTTTTTATTGATTATTTTCTTTCATAGAACGCCATTAAAGACGCTTTATCAAGAGCATGGGCATTCACCACAAAGCCTACAAACGAAGTTTGAGCGTTCGGCGGAATGTCCGTGTCGTCTAACACCTTGTCCAAAGCATACACCGTAAAAATATAGCGATGAGCCGCGTCCCCCACAGGCGGCATACAACCACCGTAAGCCTTATCGTTATTTGTATTCGCCAAAGTAATCGCCCCTTGTGGCAAGTTTGCCCCCGAAATATCGCCCGCATTGTGCGGCAAAGAACGCAACACGCTAGGCAGATTATACACAAACCAGTGCCACCAGCCCGCACCGCCCGTAGGAGCGTCAGGGTCGTGCATCGCAACCGCAAAACTTTTCACGCCTTGCGGCACATCGTCCCAGTGCAATTCAGGAGAAGCATTCTCTTGGTCGGCTTGAAACGACAAAGGCAACATTTGCCCAGCAGTAAATTCAGGAGAAACTAATTTCATCGTGCAATCCTTTCATCGGTTGGGTTGAAAGGGTTAATTCTAATCGAAAGTGGAGGGTGGGGCTTTATATAAATGATAAAAAAGAAGTTTCAGGCAGCCTGAAAAACGATTGACAAAACAAAAACGCTTTCGATTATATTGAAAGCGTTTGTTTTTTCAGGCAGCCTGAAATATCATTGATACCAATGTGTATCGTCTATAATTGCCAATTTATCGCACACACCTACTTTACATTCTCGCAGACGGTCTTGTAGATATTGTGTGCGTTCATCAGTTTTTTGTCGTTTGCATTGAGTTACATTGAACTCTTTATTGCAAAAACTATCACGATATTTTATCCATTTTAATTCCGCTTTTTTTAATTGTTCTCCTGTATTTTTGCTAATTTGTTTTTGCAAATCTTGATATACTTTATTCAATTCTTTATCGCTTTCTGCGTATAATTTTTTTTCATCAATATGAGCGATATTATCTTGAATATTTGTTATATTGTTATCCATATCAGCGTGAGATGATATGGTATAATCTTCAAGATTATTTTTAATTGCTACATATATTCTTTCTTCTTCTATTTTTTGTTTTTGTGTCATACAAAAATCTGACCAATCAACATTTTCTTGATGAATGACTTCATTATTTTTAAAATAACAAACCCAATCTTTTCCATCTCCATAAGCACTTAATTCTCTTTCAAGCAATAAAATGAGTTCTCCCGTATTTTTGTCCCATAAATGTTCTGCTTGACTATATGTTTCAAGACCTATTGAAATTGAATTGCTGAAAAATATTCTTTTTTTGTTTTTATCAAAAAAGAAATCTCTTTTATAACCTTCTTCAATTTCACTATCTCGTTCCGAAGTCATTACTTTATCTCGATTAAAGACAGTAAATTTTTTAATATGATTATTTTTTAGCGTTTTAACACTTTCATTATATTGTTTTTTAATTGCCACCACATTTTTAGAGTCTTGTGGATTTATGGTTAATTTTATAGGTTCAGGAATTTGATACATTTCATCTATACTCATTATTCCATTGTTATTACTACTGCTTGTTAGCTCAATTTCAGGCAACAATGGGTATTCTAATTCTTGTGTTTTCTTCTCGTTAAAATTATTTTGTTGTTCTTGAGAAGTACAAATTCCATCGCTGAAATACGAGCATTTTTGTCGCTTGCTGTTTTCTATGTCGTGTTCTCCTGTTGTATTACAAAATTCAGCAGTTTCTATATTTTTTTCATCATCATAGGTACTGTCTGCTTTTTTCCCAGTTTTTTTATTAACTGATGCGGTAAAACAATAATTTATCTCAATCATTTTATCGCCTGATAAGTAATAAGTTCCATAATAATGATGTTGGAAACTGCTAGCACCATAAGATGAAAAAGTATTATCATCTAATAAATGCCAAGAATATCTTAAATGACTGGCTACTGGGGATTTTTCTTTTCCATGAGTAACATATTTAGGATTTCCTTGATTATCTAATGTATAAATAACAAAAATAGCACTTCCATCTCCAATAATTAACTCATCAATTCCATTATTATCAACATCTTTAAGCGAAAAATATACATCTTCTGGTTTAATGTAATTCTGACTAATAACATCACGCAGATTGCTTAATTCATCATCAGGGTTATCTTCTCCTGTATCATAACTAAAAAAAATTGCTTGTTTTATTTTTCCGTTAATTAAATCTCGATAGGCTTGCGGCATCGTATCTTTGGGTGCAGATTGAGTTATTTGATTTTTATCGTTTTTAACAGCGGCGGTTTTGGCGGTTTCGTCTTTTTTGCAAGCGGATAAAGCACAGCAAACGGCAACAAATAAAGCGATTTTTTTCATTTTTTCAATCCTCAATTAAGGTGAAACAGAATAAAAACAAGCGTTCAATTATCAAATAAAACAGCGTTAAGAGTGAATGGACTGCTCACAGCAACGCACAAAACGCTTTCAGGCTGCCTGAAAGCGTTTTATATCAATGCTTATGGATTAGTAGGTGGATTTTGCTGTTGTTTTTTCTGATTTGACAACAAATAGAATAAACAGCCAGCAATCAAAGCAAGTACAATCAGCGTGAGCGAGATGATTTTGGCAATCGAAACCTTGCCGCGTGTTTCAATGCTTTCCACGCCTTGTTCATTTACCAAATAAACATCATCGTTCAGTTTGCTGTTACCAAGCATTTTGCCCATGCCTTTGTTGATTTCTTTTTCAGAGCGTTTGACTTCGTTTTCCGCATAAATGCTATCACGGCTTGCGTGGCGGTCTTTCAAACTTTCTTTGGCGAATTTATCCGCTTTTTTGGAGCGAGCCGCACTCATGGCTCTTTCTTCTTCTAATTGAAGTTCTCTCATTCTGTCTTCATGCGAACGATTACCTTTTTTGGCTGCCAATTCTTCACGCTTTGCTTCAAGTTCAAGTTCAAATAACTTATCTTCTTGTGCCTGTCGGCGATATTTATCCGCCATTCTTTCTTGATAATCGCGTTCTTCTTTGGCTTCCTGTTTTGCTTTTTCACGAGCCAATGCTTCTTGTCTAATTCGTTCGCGTGCAGCGGCTTCGGCTCGTGCTTTTTGAGCCGCCTCTTGCCGTGCCTTTTCTCGTGCCGCCGCTTCTGCTCTGGCTTTTTGAGCAGCGGCTTGTTCTTGCCTTTGTTGTTGCATTTCAGCACGCC
>JAFWRB010000173.1 GCA_017508845.1 Neisseriaceae bacterium
AATTTTATTTATTTAATTTCTTATATAATAAAATTTAATTAAATAAAATCAATGGATTTCTAAAAAAATTACTCATTATTTGATTAAAACCTTTATCAAATAAAAAGCAAAAACAAAACAACAAAAAACAAGTGTATATTGTAGATAATGAATAAAATCTAATTTTAATTGTTCCATTATATGAATAATTATCCATATTTATTTCATTTTTGCGAAAATAATTATTAAAGTATTCTTGTACAGTGTATTTGTTTATATTATTCTTACCATATTCTAAAATAAATTGATAAACTGTATTAAAACTAGTAAATGGACGATAAAAAGCACCGTCAAATTTTATCATAAATAAAAAAGGTAAAATAATCAAAAAAAATGATAAAAATCCTAAATTTGATAAACTTAAATTAACATTATTAAATAATCCCACTAATCCCAACAAAGAACCCACAATAGCAAATACACCATTTAATAAAGCGAATTTTGATAAAAAAGGAATAATTTTTTGCAATTTTTTTACTAATTTTTCCGCTTCAACATAGTTATCTTGGTGATACAAATGCGATTGTTGTTCAACTTCTGCCCATTGCTGATTGTTGATTTTTAATTTTTTCAAAGTATTCAAACTTATCCAAACTAAAATTGCACCTAATGCAATTAAAAAATAATAAACCACATTTTCCATAATAAAAAACCTTTCAAAATTGTTTTTCAGGCAGCCTGAAATCATTTCTTCCTAAAAATCGTGCCGCCGATTTGTTTGTTTTCTAATAAAAAAGAACGGGCGGCGGTTAAGTTAAAACCGCTGGCTAAATACATTTGGCGGTTATTGCTTAATAAAAATTCGGCTGCTTTTAGTTTTGTGGTAATACCGCCTGTTCCCATTTTTGAGCCTGTTTTCACCGTTTGGCTTAATTCTTTTTCACTTAATTCATTGATTTCTAATTGTATTTTTGCGTCTTTGTATTCAGACGGATTTTTGTCGTAATAGCCGTCAATATCGCTTAAAATCACTAATAAATCGGCATTAAAAAAGTGGGCTGCGTATGCACTTAATCGGTCGTTATCACCAAATACGATTTCGGCAATGCCTGTGGCATCGTTTTCGTTAATAATCGGTAATATTTTGTTATTTAATAATCCGTCAATTAAGTTTTTGGCATAACCTGTGGATTTGCGTGAATCAAAATCGGCAGCGGTTAATAATACTTGTGCGGTGATAATGCTATGTTTTTGCATTATTTTTTCATATATGGACATTAAATGCGGCTGACCCACAGCGGCTAACATTTGTCGATTAACCACAGATGTTTTTTCGATATTCGATTTAATGCGTCCTGCGGTGATGGCACCGGAACTGACCAAAATCACTTGGTAATGCTGCATTAAATCTGCCAAAAATTGACACAGTTTTTCGATACGCATTTCGCTAATGGTGTTTTCATCGCTTAATACATGCGAGCCGACTTTGATAACTATTCTTTGCATTTTTTTGTCCTAATAATTTAATATTTTTTATCGCCTGCACAGCGTTTCATCATAGTAATTTCCCGCACGGGAAGTGCTTTCAGGCTGCCTGAAAAATTAAAAACGCTGCGTTAGTTGTACAAATTCTTTCTGTTTGGCTAATGCTTTGCCGCTGTCGATTGTTTCTGCCGCTAATTTTACGCCGTCTTGCAAACTGCTCACAACGCCGCCGCAGTATAGCGTTGCCGCTGTGTTCATCAGCACAATATCACGACACGCTCCTTTTTCGCCTGACAAAACAGCGTGCATTTTGAGAAGCGATTGTTCTGCGTTTTCCACACGCAAATCTTTCAAACTTTCCTGACGCGTTAAACCAAAGTCTTCAGGGCAGATTTCGTATTCTGTAATATTGCCGTTTAAAAGTTCAAATACACGCGTGGCAGCGGCAATAGAAATTTCGTCCAAACCGTCTTTGCCATTCACAACCAAAACACGATTTAAGCCCAAATGCCGCAATACATGCGAGCAAATGCCGAGTAAATCAGGGTGAAACACGCCCAAAACTTGGTTTTTTGCGTCCGCAGGATTAGACAAAGGCCCCAAAATATTGAACATTGTGCGAACGCCTAACGCTCGGCGAACAGGGGCGACATACTTCATCGCAGGGTGATGTGTGGGTGCAAACATAAAGCCCATATTGCTTTCGCGAATACATTGTGCGGTTTGTTCTGGCGTAAGATTAAGTGGCACGTCCATTTGTTCTAACGCGTCTGCCGCACCGCTTTTAGACGACACACTGCGTCCGCCGTGCTTGGCAACTTTCGCCCCAGCCGCCGCCGCAACAAACATAGAAGTTGTTGATATATTAAAGGTTTTTGCATTATCGCCACCTGTGCCAACCACATCAACCACTGCTTGTTTTTCATTGTCTGACAATGGCACTTTGTGCATAAACTCACGCAAAACTTTGGTCGCCGCCGTGATTTCAGAAACCGTTTCCACTTTAATCCGCAAGCCGATGAGCAAAGCCGCAATTACTTCATTCGGCACTTGTCCGCTCATAATCTGCCGCATTAAATCGGTCATTTCATCAGAAAAAATTTCATTGCCGTCAATTAAACGATTGAGTGCGTCTTGATAGGTAATCATAAAAAATCCTTTAATATTAAAAAGTTTCAGGCAGCCTGAAAGACATGTTGGGGTAAAATGGCGTATTCTACTCCTGTTTATGGCATTTTGGGTGATTAGCAAAAAGTTATTCTATTACAAATCTTTACATTTCAATAAGATATTCAGGCTGCCTGAAAAAAACGCTGTTTATCATCACAATAAACAGCGTTTTTCTATTGATTGGTGCCGACAGCGAGACTTGAACTCGCACGACCTGCGGCCACTACCC
>JAFWRB010000174.1 GCA_017508845.1 Neisseriaceae bacterium
TGCGATTGCCGTTCAATTTCTGCCCATTGAGCATTATTTTCTTTTAATTTGCGTAAATCATTGCAACTAATCCACACCAAAATCGCACCAAATACAATTAAAAAATAATAAACAATATTTTCCATAATCAAAAATCCTTTACAAAAAAACCTTTTCAGGCTGCCTGAAAATGATTTCTGCCGTTATGGTGGGTTGGAAACCCACCCTACAACAAAACCTTGCGGTTTTGTGGTGGGTAGCATGCCCACCCTATAATCCAAGCCTACGGCTTGGCGGTGGGTTGGAAACCCACCCTACTTTTCTTCCCCTTTCGCCTTTTCAAATGCGGTTTGAATGGCGGTAGGTTTGGGCTTGGTGTGTTCAGGCTGCCTGATTGTGGGTTTTTCTTCTGTTGCTGGTTTTTCTACTGCCACTATTTTGGTTTCTGTTTTCTTGTTTTTACCTTTGCCTGTTTTGGATTCCACTTTTTTAAACTCTAAATTCTTGATTTCTAATAAATAATAATCAATCAATTCGCGGGCGAGTGGAGCGGACGCTGCTCCCCAGCCGCCGTTTTCCTGCAAAACCGCAACCGCAATTTGTGGGTCGTCAGACGGTGCAAAGGCAATAAACCACGAATGGTCGCGATAGCGTTCTTCTAATGCAGCGGCGTTGTATTTCGCTCCTTGCTTAATTTGCACCACTTGTGCCGTGCCTGTTTTGCCCGACATCGGATATTTCAAATCCACGCCCACACGCCACGCCGTGCCGCCTGCTTGCAACACTTTTCGCATACCGCCTTTAACATAATCAAAATGCTCTTGGGTGTAATCAATTTTGCGTGTCGGTTGCGTGCCGATTTGCGTAACCACGCCTGTTTCATGGTCGATGATTTCGGAAACCAAATGCGGCGGATAAACCACGCCGTCATTTGCCAAAATCGCTGTGGCAAACGCCATTTGCAAGGGCGTGTAGGAATTAAAACCTTGTCCGATACTCACACTCACCATATCGCCGCCTTGCCATTTTTGGGCTAATTTTCCTTGTTTTTCAAAGCGTTTCGCTTTCCACTCACGGCTGGGCAATACGCCTATATATTCATTTGGCAAGTCTATGCCCGTTTTCTGCCCAAAACCAAACGGTGCCATATATTGTGCAAACTTATCGGGCCCCATTTTGTAGCCCATTTGATAAAAGAAAGTGTCGGACGAAACTTGTATGGCTGTGGATAAATTCACGCGTCCGTGTCCTGATTTCACCGAATCACGAAACACATGCGAAGTGCCAGGAATGCTCCACGCACCAGGTGCGGACACAAGGGTGTTTTCTTTCAGGGTGCCACTTTCTAATAATGCCATTGCCATAAACGGCTTAAAAGTTGAACCGGGCGGATATAAGGCTTGTGTAACACGGTTAATCAGCGGCTTTTGCCAGTCTTCATTTAAGGTTTTCCAAGTGTCGCTATCAATGCCGTTAATAAATAAATTCGGATTAAAAGACGGCTTGGAAACATACGCTAAAACAGCACCGTTTTTAGGATTTAAGGCGATAATCGCTCCACGACTGTTGCCTAAAATTTCATCGGCTTTTTTCTGCACACGAAAATCCATTGCCAAGCGTAAGGTTTTGCCTGATTTGGGTGGTTCGACACGCAAAATGCGAGAAATATTGCCTTGTGCAAATTTTTCCGCTTCGCGGTAACCTGGTTCGCCACGCAAATCGTTTTCGTAAGTAAATTCCAAACCGCTTTTGCCAATGTGCGTTGCCCCACGATAATGAGCGGTTAAATTATTTTCGGTGATATTATCTTGTTCTTTTTGGTTAATGCGACCGATATAGCCGATAAAATGAGCGGTCAATTCGCCGTGCGGATATTCGCGAAAAGTACGTGCGTTAATTTCCACGCCTTTGAAACGAAATAATTCCCCTGCTAATTTTTGGGCTTCGTCTTGGGTTAATTGCATTTTTAAGGGAATATTGCCCAAACCACGATATTCTCTTTTAAATTTATTAAACTGCCGCATATCGGACGGTCGCAGGGTAACATATTCTTGCAAGGCGGCAACCATTTCGTCCATCGGTCGGTCTAATTGGTCAGGCACAATTTCCAAAGAAAACGCAGGATAATTGCGGGCTAAAACCACGCCGTTGGTATCAACAATATCGCCACGCACAGGTGCAATCGGTAAGAGCGTTAAACTGTTGCTTTTGGATTGGGCAATAAAATGGTCGTATTGCTTAATTTGCAACCAGTAAAATCGACTAATAAGTACGGCACACAACACCAACACAAAACTCGACATCACGCCCACACGCAAACCAAAGCGTTGCCGATGATAGCGTTCAGTCGGCAAGGCTTGCTCGGTCTTTTTGGACGATTTGCGTTTAAACATTTTTAATACATTTCAGCGTTAATATTGTCGGAAAACAGCCTATCAATAACAAGCCACAGCAAGGCGGCAATCACAGGCGGCAGGAAGAACCAAATGCTGACCATTGTTTGCGACACCACTAACCACGCCCCTAACATCGCCACACGAGCCGTCATCAGCATACCAAATACCAAAAATGGTTGAATAAAATCAGACTGGTCCAAAAATTCATTCCGCCAGCGAATGGCAGGGAATAAACCACATAAATAAGCAAATGGGTGTAAGCCCAAAGGGGCTCCCATTAAAATATCGCAACACACGCCCATTAGGAAAATGGCTAAAAATCGCACCGTGTAGGGGCGTTGTAAAATCCAAAAAATCAGCACCAAGCCGACCCAGTCGGGCATAAAAAAGTAAAATGGGGCAGGGGCTGGAATGGCGGTTAAAAGCAGTGCCCCTATAAAACTGATAATAAGCCAAAGCGTGGTTTGATTCATTCGTTAGTCGCCTTTTTTGTGGATTTTTTCTTGGGAGCAGCTTTTTTCGTGGGTTTGGGTTTTTCTTCTACCGCAGGTTTTGGGGGGTCTGTGGGCGTTGCCACTTCGGTCGGTACTTTATTGCGTGGCAAAATCATCACAAAGCGAGCGGATAGAACACGACCGATAAACTCGGTTCGCACACGCAAATAGGGCGAGCCATCTCGTGCAGGGTCAATATACGACACATTCGCCACAGGAATGCCCGCAGGGTAAGAATTATCAATGCCTGATGTTAAGAGAATATCGCCTTCAACAATATCTTGGTCGGCAGGAAAATAACGCAAATCCAAATATTCCGAAGTGCCATAAATCAGCGTACGATAGCCCGTGCGAGCAACCATCACAGGAATCACACTGTGGCGATGATTGGACGGCGTAATTTGAGCATAATTTTTGCCAACCGCCGTAACTTGACCGATTAAACCGTGTCCGTCAATCACCGCTTGCCCTGCTTCAATGCCGTCTGCCGAACCCTTGTCGATGATTAAACGAGCCGCAGGTGTGCCGCCTGCTGTGGCTAAAATATTCGCCGTAGTAACAGGTGTAATGCCGTGATGTGTTAAATTCAGCAAGCGTTTGAGTTCGATATTGTCTTGTTCAACCGACTGCAACATCATCAGTTGAGCGGACAAGCGTTCATTTTCTTCTGTTAAGCGTTGATAATCATCAGCAGAATGCGTTTCTGCCGTGAGTTTTTGCACAGCGGTTACAGGCAAGCCTGTCATTTGCCTAACAGGTGCGGCAATATCCACCATTTTGTCTTGGGTTTTCTGTGTCCAGCGAGAATACACATCAACGCCCATTAAAATCAGGGCGGCAGTTGCCCACAGCACAAACTGGGTAAATTGATGTGTTTCGTTTTGCGACATTGTTGTTTAACCTATGTTTTAAATAATGTAGGGTGGGCATGTTACCCACCAAACGCTCTGATAGGAGCGATGAAAATGATGAAAACAAACTTTTCAGGCAGCCTGAAAATATTAAAATAAAACGCGTAGCGGGCAAGTTGCCCACCCTATGACTTAACACATATATTTATTCAGGCAAAAACACCGAATCGTCTTCATCGACCATATCCAAAGCAATGCCTGCCCCACGCACAACGCAGGTGAGTGGGTCGTTTGCTACGGTAATCATCAAGCCTGTTTTTTCTGCCAACAGTTTGGGCAATTCTCGCAATAATGCGCCACCGCCTGTCAGCACCAAACCTTGTGCGGCGATGTCTTCGCCCAATTCGGGCGGAATTTGCTCAATGGCAATTTTAATGGCTTGCACAATTTGCCGTAAGGGAATTTCCAATGCTTCTAAAATATCTTGCGAAGTAACCACAAAGGCTTTGGGTATGCCTTCTGCCAAATAACGCCCTGTAACTTTCATTTGTTTCACATCATCGTGCGGGTAAGCACAACCGATGGTTTCTTTTAAGTTTTCGGCAGTAATTTCGCCAATCAACATACCGTATTTACGGCGAATAAAATTGATAATGGACTCGTTAAATGCGTCCCCTGCCACACGCAGAGAATGAGAATAAACCAAGCCTGACAAAGAAATGACGGCGACTTCGGTTGTGCCACCGCCAATATCCACAATCATCGAGCCGCGTGGTTCGGTAATCGGCAAACCTGCACCAATCGCCGCCGCCATAGGTTCGGTGATTAACTCAACTTCGGCGGCTCCTGCGGCAAAAGCCGCATCACGAATGGCTTTTTGTTCTACTTGGGTAGCCCCACAAGGCACGCAAATCACAATGCGTGGAGCGGAAGACAGTCGATTGGGCAAGGCCTTGCGGATAAATTCTCGCAACATTTTTTCTGTGGTATCCAAATCGGCAATCACGCCGTCTTGCATTGGACGCACGGCACGAATGCCTTCGGGCGTTTTGCCTAACATATCTTTGGCTTCGTGTCCAATCGCACGAATACTTCGCTTGCCCGAATGGTCATTTGCCATAGCCACCACAGACGGCTCGTTTAAAACGATGTCTTTACCTTTAACATAAATCAGCGTATTGGCTGTGCCTAAATCAATCGCCAAATCATTGCGTTGTCTAAAAAAACCAAACATTACGGATTGTCCCCATCGTGAAAATGTCGCAAATGGATTTTAAGTGTGTAATAATAACCGACAACCTTTTATTTCAACAATATTTTTAAGGATTTTTCTATGAGTTTAACGATAACTGATGTGGAAAAAGTCGCAAAATTGTCGCGATTGGCGTTAAATGACGAGCAAAAACAGAAGACGCTAACCGAGTTAAATGGCATTTTCGATATGATAGCGAAAATGCAGGCGGTCAATACTGACGGCGTTGAACCATTAAGCCACCCAATCGAGTTTGCCCAACGCCTGCGAGAAGATTGCGTTACCGAACCCGAACGCCGTGATGACTATCAAAAAGTTGCTCCACTTGTGGAACAAAATTTGTACATCGTGCCGAAAGTGATTGAATAATTATTGATACGGTAAAAAACCTTTCAGGCAGCCTGAAACAACATTTGGAAAAACAAAAAAATGACCGATTACACCTTAAAACAATGCTCTGACTTATTGCAAAGCAAACAAATTTCCGCTGTGGAATTAGCAACCGAATACTTAAACGCCATTGATGCAAACAATCCGCAAATCAATGGTTACATTACGCTTGATAAAGAAATCACGCTTGCCGAAGCCAAAGCCGCCGATGAGCGAATCGCACAAGGCAAAGCCACTCAACTCACAGGCGTGCCAATCGCTTATAAAGACATTTTTTGCCAACAAGGCTGGCGTTCTGCGTGTTCGTCCAAAATGTTAGACAATTTCATTTCGCCTTACACCGCAACGGTTGTAGAGAATTTGCTGAATGACAACACCGTATCTTTGGGCAGAACCAATATGGACGAATTTGCGATGGGTTCCACCACCGAGTCGTCTTATTATGGCAAAACCCACAATCCGTGGGATTTAGAACGCATACCGGGCGGCTCATCTGGCGGTTCTGCCGCAGTTGTTGCGGCTCGCTTGGCTCCTGCGGCGTTAGGTAGCGACACAGGCGGTTCAATTCGTCAGCCTGCGTCCCACTGCGGCATAACAGGTTTAAAACCCACCTACGGCATTGTTTCTCGCTTTGGTATGGTTGCATACGCATCGAGTTTTGACCAAGCAGGGCCAATGGCACAAACCGCCGAAGATTGTGCGATTATGCTTAATACCATGGCAAGTTTCGATACGAACGACTCCACTTCATTAGACAGAGCAAAAGAAGACTACACTCGCGACTTAAACAAACCACTAACAGGTGTAAAAATCGGTTTGCCCAAAGAATATTTTGGGGAAGGTTGCGATAGCGAAGTTCAAAAAAACATTCAGGCAGCCTGCGATATTCTAAAAAAACAAGGCGTTGAATTTGTTGATATATCGTTGCCCAATACCGAATTATGTATTCCTGCCTATTATGTATTAGCCTGTGCCGAAGCCAGCACCAACTTATCCCGTTTTGACGGCGTGCGTTACGGCTATCGCACCGATAACTATGACGGCTTGGAAGAAATGTACAGCAAAACAAGGAGCGAGGGCTTTGGCGAAGAAGTCAAACGCCGCATTTTGATTGGCACTTATGTTTTGTCGCACGGCTATTATGACGCATACTATGTTAAAGCCCAAAAATTACGCAGAATGATAGCAGACGATTTTCAGGCAGCCTTTCAAAAATGCGATGCCATTCTGTCGCCAGTTGCCCCCACAGCCGCTCCCAAATTAGACAGCATAGCCATCGACCCCGTGCAAATGTATCTATCGGATATATACACACTGTCGCTCAATTTAGCAGGCTTACCAGGCTTATCCACACCAGCAGGTTTCACTGCAAACGGTTTGCCAGTGGGCGTACAATTAGTCGGCAACCATTTTTGTGAGAGCAAATTGCTCAATATTGCCCACCAATTACAACAAGCAAGCGATTGGCACAAACAAAAACCAAAAGGGTTTTAATTTATGTCATAAAAAAAGCCGTGCAAACGGCTTTTGTTTTATATATTTTCAGGCAGCCTGAAACCCTTATACCAACGCTCCCACCAACTCATCAAACGAACACACTGCCGTGCCCACTTTACCCACCACCACACCAGCGGCGGCGTTGGCGATTTTCATCGCCTGCGTTTCAGGCAGCCCCGCAGCAATGCTTAATGCCATTGTGGCAATCACTGTATCGCCCGCACCCGATACATCATATACTTCACGAGCCGTTGTTGGGTGATGAACCACGCTATCTTTTCCAAACAGGCTCAAACCCTCTTCACTGCGTGTTAAAAGCACCGACTGTAACCGCAAATTTTCACGCAACTGTTGCGTTTTGGCTGTTAGTTCCGTTTCATCACGCCACGCACCCACCACTTCACGCAATTCCGCACGATTGGGCGTAATCATCGTTGCCCCCTTGTATCGTAAGTAATCGCTGCCTTTGGGGTCAATCAGCACAGGTTTTTTCTGTTCTCGTGCTAAATCAATCATTTCCGATACATGCGTTAAGCCGCCTTTGCCATAGTCCGACAGCACCACCGCATCGCACTCTGGTAGTTGTTCCGCAAACGCCGTCATCGCCATTTTCAAAATTTCGTGATTGGGGCGATTTTCAAAATCCAAGCGAATTAACTGCTGATTGCGTGCAATCACCCGCAACTTAATGGTTGTGCTGATTGAAGAATCGCGAAACAGCCGTGCGGTAATATTTTCAGCCTGCATTAAATCATTCAGACTATCCGCTGCCTCATCATCGCCTGTAACCGACAGCAGCACTGCCTGACCGCCCAAAGAGGCAATATTGCGAGCCACATTTGCCGCACCGCCTGCACGATTTTCCGTGCGTTCAATTTTTGCCACAGGCACAGGGGCTTCGGGCGAAATACGGTGCGTATCGCCAAACCAGTAGCGGTCAAGCATCACATCGCCCACCACCAAAACTTTTGCGGCGGCAAAGCGTTTATCTAAATCAGCAGTCATTGTTTGCATACTCATTTGATTAAAAAGTGGCTTTATTCTACCTTATATTGAATGGCTGTGATAATTTTCAGGCAGCCTGAAAACCATTCACGCCGTACCTAACGGTGTAAATGGTAGGTTGAATACCCACTTTACCACTTAAAATCGCTTACCCAAAAAATCTCACTGTTGCAAAAAAGCCACAAAAACTGTTGTATTTTGTGTCTTAAATGCAACAAACCTGTAAAAAATAATAACATATTGAAATATAAGCAAAAAAATATGCAAAAAACCATAAAAAAAGCCAAAAACCACGATAAAAGTCGAAAAAAAACTTAAATACTATTTGCCTTTTCGTTCAATTTTTTCTATATTGACACCAAGGACTGCCGCAGGGCAGTTTAAACCCGAGACTGGTTTAATATGTTTTTTACAGTTTTCGGACATCCGTTTTAGACTATGAAAAAGGAATTGACAATGAAAAAAACACTGATTGCTTTGACATTGGCAGCATTACCTGTTGCGTCTATGGCAGAAGTTACATTATTCGGCACCATCAAAGGTGGCGCGGAATTCACCAAAGTTAAAGGTGTAAAAAATACCGTTACCAATTTGAACGACTGGGATTCTTCCTTCGGTTTCAAAGGTGAAGAAGACTTGGGCAATGGTTTGAAAGCCATTTGGCAATTACAAAGCAAAGCATCTATCGACAGCAAGAGCGGTCGTAACAAAGATCACAGCACTTTGACTTCGTTCATCGGTTTGGACGCTGGCACATTTGGTAAAGTGCGTGCTGGTAACTTGCCTGATGCTGTTAAAGATATGGGCGATTTGAACTTGGACGGCAGTGGTCACGGCGTTCGTGCGTTGGATCACCACTGGGAACGCACAGGTGCTCGCCACACTTCAGTTCGTTACGATTCTGCTAACTTCGGTGGTTTCTCTTTCAACGCTTTGTATAGCCCAGAAGACAACCAACGCTATGACCAAGCACGTGCTGCTGGTGTTGTTGGTGATTTAGACGGCTTTGAACAAGTTGCAGGTGTTGTGGATACTGTTACTCGTAACACTGCCGTAGCGTCTGTTGGTTTGAACTACTCAATCGCTGGTTTCTTTGTGAAATACGGTTTGGTTCATCAAATCGACAAACGCGGCGTTTATAACAGCAATGTTCAACGCATTATCGGTGGTTACGATGCCAACAACTTGTTTGTAGGTTTGGGTTATCAATACACCCGTGGCTTTGATGCAGAAGCATACAAAACCAGCGAATTGGCATTGTCTGCAGCATACCGCATTGGCAATGTGGTACCTCGCTTAATGTATGTTCATGGTTTCAAAGAAAAAGCTCAAGGTGGTACCGTGCCTAATTCCAAATACGATCAAGTGGTATTGGGTGCTGATTACGATTTGAGCAAACGCACCACTGTGATTGCTTCTTTGGGTTGGATGAAAGAAGGTGCAAACAAAGCTAACAAGTTTGTTGTTGGTGACGGTAGCAAAAACACCGACCAAGCATACTCTTTCGGTTTAGGCTTAAGCCACAAATTCTAATCGAAAGTGTATTCGCTTAAATCAACAAAAACGGACTTCCAAACGGAAGTCCGTTTTTTATTTTTCTGTAACGCCGTAGGGTGGCTCTTCGACCCACCGCAACGCTGATAAGCGTTGATAACAAAAAACATTTTGTAAAGTCAAATCATTTGTTGCCCCTACGGGGCAATGGTGGGTCGAAGACCCTCCCTACGGCGTTTCTTATATTTTTCAGGCAGCCTGAAAATCCGTTCCAACCTCCCCACCCAATCCTAACTGTTGCAAAAAAGCTACAAAAACTGTTGTATTTTATGTCTCAAACGCAACAAACCCACAAAAAATAACAACTCATTGAAATATAAATAAAAAAACATAACAAAATCCCATAAAAAACAAATATTTAAACCTGCCGTAGGGTGGTTTTCCAACCCACCAAAGCACCGTAGGTGCTTATAGGGTGGGCATTCTTGCCCACCAACCGCCCGATAGGGCGGACGTTTCTTAA
>JAFWRB010000019.1 GCA_017508845.1 Neisseriaceae bacterium
GTGGGCGGTGCGTTGTATATTGGTTTTGCGGTGCTATTGGTTTATGCTCCGAAATTACTTTATCCTTTGATTGGAAAATTATTATCCCCCTATAAAGATGAAAAAGAAGTTGAAGAAAAATTTAATCGCTTGTCAGAAGAGGAAAAACAAGAAGTCGAAAAAGCAATAGAAGCACATTATGGCGTATCGTTAAAGAAAAAAGGCATGCTTGTTATTACCATGAGCAAAATGCAAAGAGTGGCAACCAATGTGTTTTTTCAATGCTTGCTAATTGAATTATTTTGCTTGGCGATTTTAATAAATCAAGACCATAGTTTGATGATTTCTAATCCTGTTACGCAAAATATTGCTGATGTTTTGTCAAAGCATGTTGGTTCAAAATCACCTAACGATCTTTTTTTTGCACTTCATGATCATTCAAAAGAAGGTAGTTCAACTATGATACCGTTTGATCACTTTTACTATATGCGAGAAAGTGTATTTTTTATTTACATGGTTTTCTTTGTTTTATATATCGTCAGATTGGTTTCAGCATTTATTGTATCTCGTCCTATTTTGGAGACTGAATCAGTTTTGCCAATTATAAAAAATGCAAAAACAATTGGAAAAATGATTTGGGCGTTATTAACAACATTGGTAATATCATTTGTAATGTTCTTAATTATTCATAATTTACTAACTGAATTATACAAATACATTTCTCAAATATTATCAATAGATAATTGGATACGCAGTTCAATTTCAATTACAACCGTATCCATTATAAATGTTTTAATTTTTTTTCGCTTTATGGAAGATTGGTATAAAAAGATTTTCCGTAAATTTTAACTTTCAGGCAGCCTGAAAGCATATTTTTAATAGAGTAACTGAATAATGAGTTTAGGGCAAGATATTATTGATATTTACACCAAATCATCGGTTTATTATTTGCGTCTGCAATATTTGGTGATTTGTTATTTAATTGTTTTAGCAGGGGCATTTTTTGTTTTACCTATCCCAAGAACATTAGATATGCCTGCTAATGCTCGTTTAATTGTGGGTATTATGATTTATATTTCCTTTGTTGTTATATTGATTGTTGCTCCTGAATTATTAAAATCATCTATTGGTCAATTATTGTTGCCTGATGAATATGAAGAAAAAATAAAAGATAAATTTGAACAACTATCTGAAAATGAACAAATTGAATTAGAAGAAGAAATATTGAAACAAAGTAAAATTAAAATGAGAATAACAGCACAAAAGAGTTTTGTTTTTATGAATAAAAAACAAAAAATCGCAACGAATATATTTTTTCAATGCTTATTGATTGAATTATTTTGTTTGGTTGTTTTTATAAATAAAGACCAAAGTTTATTGATTTCTAACTCCGTAACACAACATATTGCGGATATTCTACAAACATATACAACCAGTATTCCGCCTTATAAAGATGCTTTTTTTACTATTAGCAATATTACTACAAATGAAACAGGTAGTCCAAATTATACCCCATTCAGTCAGTATGTTTATATGGCACAAAGTATATTTTTTATTTATATAATTTTTGTTATTTCAGGGTTTGTAAGATTATTTTCAATGTTTATTTTTACAAGACCTATTTTAGGCAAAGAAGATGTTTTTCCTGTTATTAAAAACGCCAAAACAACAAAGAAAAAGATATGGGCATTATTAGGAACATTGATAATGTTATTTGTAGGTTTTGGTATGCCTATTATGTTCTTGCAAAATTTAGAACTTTTTATTATTCAAATCATTGATTTTGGGAATTGGATAAAAATGTCTGTTGTATTTTTTACAGTAGGCATGATAAATGTTTTGATTTCTTGGCGATTTATTGAAGATTGGTATAAATTGATTTTCAATAAATTCAATTAACAAAATAATCATTTCAGGCAGCCTGAAAATATAATATGAATATAAATCACTGGATTTTGCAATCTCCTTTACCACGATTAGAAAGCCGAATGTTATTGCAGGCGGTGTTGGGGTTGTCGTCTGCACAAATTGTTACCCACAGCGAAGATAAATTAAGCGATGACGCATTAAACCGCCTAAACGCCTTGCAATGCCGCCGCCTAAACGGCGAGCCTATGGCTTATATTTTGGGCGAACGCGAATTTTATGGCAGAGTGTTTTGCGTGGATAAAAGCGTGTTAATTCCCCGCCCTGAAACGGAATTGTTGTTAGAAACCGCTTTATTCAGGCTGCCTGAAACACCTGCAATCGTATGGGATTTGGGTTGCGGCAGTGGCATTTTGGCGATTTCCCTAAAACTACAACGCCCAGACTGCACCGTGTGGGCAAGCGATATTTCGGATAATGCCTTAAAAATAGCACAAAAAAACGCCCAGCGTCTGCAAGCCGCAATCAAATGGACACAGGGCGATTGGTATGATTGTTTCAGGCTGCCTGAAAAAAACAGCGTGGATATGATTATCAGTAATCCGCCGTATATTGCTTATGATGACGCACATTTAACACAGGGCGATTTACGCTTTGAACCACAAAACGCCTTAACCGACTTCGCAGACGGCTTAACCGCCTACCGCACGCTTATCAATGGAGCAGGGCGGTTTTTGAAAAATGGCAGCGAAATTTGGTTTGAACACGGCTTTGAACAGGGCGAAAGCGTGCGTCAGTTATTAGCCAACGCAGGTTTTCGTAATATTCAAACCTTACCCGATTTAGCAGGCTTGGATCGAGTTACAGGCGGTTGTTTCAGATTACCCGAAACTTTTTGATAACGAAAATTCAAAATCAGCCGATACAATGCCAATAGAGAAATATACGGCACGCACAGTGCGGTAATTAAGTGTTGCGTGTCGATGACCACGCTTTTGGGGTGCGTGAAAAAGTCGATAACAAGCCAAAAACATTCCCACAGAGCAGGTAA
The DNA here is from genome assembly GCA_017508845.1 of Neisseriaceae bacterium. GTDB lineage: Bacteria > Pseudomonadota > Gammaproteobacteria > Burkholderiales > Neisseriaceae > RGIG9985. Next base: position 2,897 of record JAFWRB010000019.1, read on the forward strand.
GCCCAATGCAATCGCCAAAAAAACGCACAAATAACGCACAAAGCCCAATTTCAACACTTTGCCCTGCACGCCACGCCAGTGTAAGTGCAATAAGACCAAAAAAACAACAGACAACAATAAAAATACGCCGACAATCACGGCCGCCTGAACGCCTGAAAGCCACATTTCGGCAGAAACCGCACGCTCTGTTAATGCACGCAGGGCAGGCAGTTGAGCCACTGTGATGCGTCCAATGTCATACCACACAAAGCCCATTGGCAGTGTGGGTATGAGAAAACGAAGAAAAAGAAACAAATCGTTCATTGTGTTGTTTTGTGGTGATTTATTATCAATTTATTGATATGTTTGCTAAAAATAACAATTAATGCCTGTTGTTTGTGTGTTGTGTAGGCTTTATTTTTTCACATTTGTTGCTTTTTATCAAAAAAATGTTCGTTTTTGATGAAAAAATATTGCATTGTTTTTCAGATTGTGTATAATGGCGGTCATTGGGTGACGGCAGTGGTTGCCCAAGCATAGTTTCTCCTCATATTTTCTCCTTTGTAGAGTAGATTTTCGCCCAAGTAACATTGGGCGTTTTTTTGCGTATTCAAAATGTTTCAGGCTGCCTGAAAGTTTATTTTTCCTTTTGACTGTGTGACAACCGCTTTAATGCGGCGGCAAGTTCTGGGTGATGGGTGAGTTTTTCTGCGGTTTGCGATAGGCTTATGCGTGCCGTAGCACTTAATGTAAGCGTGTTCGGGCGTTTTGGGGGTTGATTTTCGGGGGCAAGCAATACTTTGTGTTTGCGAACGCCATAAGGTAAATCCGCCCAGTTTGCTAAAATTGCAGGCAACAGCATTTTTAGGCGATTGACCACGATATTGTTGTCGCCGTAAATCACAAGAGTTTCGTTGCGTATGCAAGCGATACGACAATGTTCTGCTATGTTTTCAGGCAGCCTTTTTCTTAATTTGTGGCTTAATTGTTGATAATACGCACATTCTTCCAAAAGAGCAGCATAAATGCTATCTCTTTGTTTTAATTTAGAAATATTTTGAATAAAGGGCATTTTACGCTTGGGCTTTGTTTAATCGCACAGGGTCGTTTGGTCGCAGTTCTTGGGCTAATTTGTCTAAAATGCCGTTGATGAATTTGTAACCCTCCGTGCCGCCGTAGGCTTTGCAGATTTCTACCGCTTCATTAATAATCACGGGGTAGGGGTTTTCGGGCATTTGGGCTAATTCGTGGCAGGCGACAAATAATATGGCGTATTCAATGGGCGAAACTTCGCTTTCATCGCGGTCTAATAAGGGGCGCAATAGGTTTGCATAGTGCATTTTGTTCGTGGCAATGCCTGTGAGAATTTGGGCAAAAAATGCGTCATCAACTTGCGGTTTTTTCTTACCATTCAATGCGTTATCATACGCTTCTGTGTGGCGAATTTCGTTGATGATATTGTTCATCGATTCATCAGGATTAAGCAACATACGGTAAATGCCTTGCACCGCAAATTCACGAGAACGGCGGCGGGGTGTTTTAGGCAACGGTTTGGCTTTATTCATTTTTTCTCCTCGTTATAAAAACCATTTTCCATATCACGGATTAAATTAGCACACTCGACCGCTACTTCGGCGGCTTCGCGTCCTTTGGTTGTGGCACGAACTTGTGCTTGTTCTTCGTTTTCTGTGGTCAAAACGGCATTTGCCACAGGCAGATTAAAATCCAAAGCAGTGCGAGAAATGCCAGCGGCAGATTCGTTTGCCACTAATTCAAAATGATAAGTTTCGCCACGAATAACGGTGCCAATCGCAATCAGTGCGTCATACTGGGCGGACGCGGCAAAATTTTGCAACGCCAAAGGAATTTCTAACGCACCAGGCACACTGGCGATGGCAATGTGCTTATCTTTTACGCCTAATTCAAGCAATCGTGCCACACAAGCGTCCAAAGATTGTTTGCCGATTTCGGGGGTAAAACGCGACCAAACAATCGCAATACGCAGTTTTTTTCCTGATAAATCTTGGGGATAGGTTTTCATATCGCATTTCCTTATCTCGTGTCGAATAAATACAAAATTTATCTCGACCAACATCGTTTCACAAGTGCGATATTTTACCGAAATTTCTGCCGTTTGTTTTGCGTATTGTTTTTCGGTAAAATTCAGGCATTTTCACAAGGAATGAGATTATGGAAATTACTTTACCGATTGAAAATAAAGAACTGCAAACCCTTTTGCCGCACCGCTATCCGTTTTTGCTGATTGACCGTGTGTTGGAATTTGAATCGTTCAAACGCTTAAAAGCGATTAAAAATATCACATACAACGAACCGCAATTTCAAGGGCATTTTCCTGATTTTCCTGTGATGCCTGGTGTACTGGTGATTGAAGCTTTGGCACAAGCGGCAGGTACGCTGTCGATTTTGAGTTTGGGCGGACGAGACGAACGGGAATTGTATTTCTTTGTGGGCATAGATAAAGCCCGTTTCAAACGCCAAGTTGTGCCTGGCGACCAGTTGGTGTTGGAAGTGGAACTTTTGGCAGATAAACGCGGTATCGGCAAGTTCAAAGCGGTTGCCACAGTAGAAGGCGAAATCGCCGCCGAAGCGGAAATTATGTGTGCCAAACGGCAGGTGAAATAAGTTTTCAGGCAGCCTGAAAGGTTTTCAGGCAGCCTGAAAATAAATAGCGTTTAAAAAACTTAACCCACAGGTTTGAGAAAACTCAGTGACGCTGTGGGGATAACGCAAACGATTGTAAAAAATATTTTTTATTTTGTCAATCTCGTTTTATGACATTTTGTTAAACCTTAATCAAGGCGTTTTTTATGGATTATGAATACTTTGAGCAATTAGTTTCTCGTCCGCGATTGCAACGCTATTTTGACGCTGTGCAAGATAAAGAAAAAGCCTTGTTGTTGTACGCTTATAACATTCAATTATCGCAACAATTATTTGCGATGATTTCGATGTTTGAAGTGGTGTTACGCAATAAAATCAATCAATGTATGCAAACCCATACTGGTATCAATAACTGGTTGCACCAAGCCATACAAAAAGGCGGTATGTTTCATCATGCCGATTGTGAATATTGCAAAAACTGCATTATTGAAGCCATAAAGAAATTAGCAAAACGCAAAGAAAACGCTACTTCGCACGATAAACTGTTGGCAGAATTGAATTTTGGTTTTTGGCGGTATCTGTTTGAATCAGCACAGTTTAAGGCAACAGGACGCATTTTATTAAAAATTGTTCCCCAAAGACCAAAAAGTATGCCGCAACAGCACTATAATCAAAAATGGTTTGCAAAAGAATTAAAGAAAATCAATGAATTAAGAAACAGAATTGCTCATCACGAAACCATTTGTATGTATAAAAAGGGAGCAGAAACTTTTATATCAACACAGCGAACAGAAAAAGTGTATCAAACAATATTAAATTTATTAGATTATATGGATATTGATAGCAATGAACTATTAAAATATTTAATTAAATATAGATAGCAAAAATATTTTTGAAATTTTTAATAATATTAACAAGTTAAATATTTCAGGCAGCCTGAATAGAGTTTAATAAAGTTGTCAATAACTTTATGTTTAAGTCTTGTTGTTATAATGAGCCATATTCAGTTTCAGGCAGCCTGAAAAATATTAGAAAGACATAACACTATGACAAACATTCACCCCACAGCGATTATTCACCCCAAAGCCGAAATTGACGATAGCGTATCAGTGGGTGCTTACACGGTTATTGGCGAGCATGTCAAAATTGGCAAAGGCACGGTTATCAAAGAACACGCCGTGATTGAAGGGTATACCGAAATTGGCGAAAACAACACCATTTTTCAGTTTGCATCTTTGGGTGCGATACCGCAGGATAAGAAGTATCAAGGCGAGCCGACCCGATTGATTATTGGTAATGGCAACACCATTCGCGAATTTACCACTTTTAATTTGGGCACGGTTACAGGCATTGGCGAGACGCGTATCGGTGATGATAACTGGATTATGGCGTATTGCCATTTGGCACACGATTGCGTAGTGGGCAGCCACACCATTTTTGCAAATAATGCGTCTTTGGCAGGGCATGTAACCATTGGCGATTATGCCGTTTTGGGCGGTTATACGCTTGTTTTTCAGTTTTGTCATATCGGCAATTATGCGATGACTGCCTTTGCCGCAGGCGTGCATAAGGATATTCCGCCGTATTTTATGGCAGCGGGCTATCGAGCCGAACCTGCTGGCTTAAATAAAGAAGGCATGCGGCGAAACGGCTTTACGCCCGAACAAATTAAAAATGTGGAGCGAGTGTATAAGTTATTGTATCGTCAAGGTTTATCGTTTGAAGACGCAAAACAGCAAATTTTATCGGACGCACAAAATGCGGACGAATTAAAAATATTTGTGCCGTTTTTTGAACAATCGACGAGAGGGATTATTCGTTAGGGGGCAGTTGTTTCGCCTGTCGGCGAAACGGATATATTTTGATAACGCTTCGATAATGTTTCAGGCTGCCTGAAATTTTTAATCAACACTTAAATGGAGTAACCATGAAAACACAAACACTGTTCGGCATATCTTGTGCCGCAATTTTGAGCGTAGGATTAACCGCTTGTGCGTCTAATGACGGTGACCCGTCCAAAGGCACTGTGGATAGAATGACTTTGGAAAAACGCAGCGATTTAACGCAGATTTGTATTCCCGAACCCACTCGCCGCATACAGTTACGCGTGAGTGATACACAAATCATCGAAGCCTTTACCAAAAGTTTGCAACGCAAAAATATTGAGGCAGAATTTTATCGCGGCAGTGAAATTCCCGCACATTGCAAATACATTTTGGCATACACTTTCAAAGGCAAAAGCGATGTGATTCTCAAAGCCAAAATGACCGTGCGAGAAAAAGGCGAAGAAGGCACCACAGCAATCGGTCAATCGTATTATGTGAATACGCGTGGCGATGTCCGCAAGAAATCAATGGAAATCGGCTATGACGGACAAGTCGATGAAATGATTGAAGAATTGTTTAAAAATTATTGATTGTAAGACAATGAGCAGTGAGTA
>JAFWRB010000175.1 GCA_017508845.1 Neisseriaceae bacterium
CAGTTGCCGAAGTGGTTGATGGCTTATCTAAATTAGAAAAAATCAATTTTAACAATCACATAGAACACCAAGCGGAAAGTTTTCGCAAAATGGTTTTGGTTATGGTCAAAGACATTCGTGTGTTGCTTGTTAAATTATCCGACCGCTTGCATAATATGCGAACTTTGGGGTCGATGCGTCCTGACAAACGCCGCCGCATCGCACGCGAAACCATTGAAACTTATGCCCTTTTGGCAAACCGTATCGGTATGAACCCTGTGTATCGTGAATTACAGGATTTATCGTTTTACAACATTCACCCACACCGCTACACGGTTTTTCAGGCAGCCTTACAACGCTGGCAAAACGAACACCAAGATGTCATAGAAGAAATCATTCGTGCGTTTCAACTGCAACTTGCCGCTTGCAATATTGAAGCCAAAATCAGAGTGCGGCACAAAAATTTATACAGTCTTTACAATAAGATGAAAAGCCGCCACAAACGCTTTCGCGAAGTGTGCAATCTATACGGCTTGCGGATTATTGTGCGTAGTCCAGACGACTGCTATCGTGCGTTAGGTGCCTTGCACGCCTTGTATAAACCACGCCCAGGTCGCTTTAAGGATTTTATCGCCCTGCCCAAAGGCAATGGCTATCAAGGTTTGCACACCACACTTATCGGCATTAAAGGCGTGCCGATTGAAGTGCAAATTCGCACGCCTGCTATGGATCAAACCGCCGAATACGGCATTGCCAGCCACTGGCTATACCAAAATCGCACAGGCGAAGTGCGTGATACCGCCATTTTACGCACCCGTCAATGGCTACAAAATATCTTGGCATTACAAGAAGATAGCGGCAATGCGATTGAATTTTCCGAACACATTAAAGTGGATTTATACCAAAACGAAATTTATCTTTTTACGCCCAACGGTAAAATTTTGGTATTACAAAGGGGTTCTACGCCTGTCGATTTCGCCTATGCCATTCACACCGACATCGGACATTCTTGCGTGGGGGCGAAAGTCAATGGCAACCCCGTGCCACTGCGTCATCGCTTGCACACAGGCGACACGATTGAAATCATCACCCGCAAAGACTCCCAGCCTAACCCTGCGTGGTTAAGTTTTGTGGTCAGTGCCAGAGCCAGAAGTTCCATTCGTTCTCGTCTGAAAAATATGGGACGCGAAGACGCCATTATGTTAGGCGAAAAACTGTTGCAACAAGCCCTACAACAATTACTGCCACAACGCTTATTAGTGTCCGAAACCGTTAAAAACAAATATTTAGCCGATTTACAAAGCAAAAACATTCGCTTTGAAGATGTGCTGTACGATGTCGGCATGGGCAGATTATTGCCTGTGGCAGTCGCCATGCAAATTGCAGAAATTGCAGGTGAAAAATTTGGCGGCAAAACCAAACTTTCACCGATTAAAATTTCAGGCAGCCCTGTGGGCAATATTCACATTTCCACTTGTTGCAACCCCATACCAGGCGATGCGATTAAAGCCGCCCTAATCCCCGAACAAGGCTTGATTATCCACAGCGACACCTGCGAAAACCTATTTAGAATACCTGCGGAAAATCAATTAGATGCCGACTGGGACAGCATAGGCAAAGACGGCAAATTCAGCACCAAAATTTCCGTGATGAGCCAAGACCAGCCAGGTTTATTAGCCACACTTGCAGGCTGCATTGCTGCCCACAATGCGAATATTGAAAATGTCGAAATGCCGCCCCAGCCAGAGGGCAAAGGCGACTTTGTTGAAATGCGTTTTGGATTAAGCGTTACAGACGCAGAACAACTTAATCAAATTCTGCACGACATTCAAAGCATTCCCCAAATTATGAGTGCCAAACGCCTGTAAAGCGTTTCAGGCTGCCTGAAAGCACTTCCCGTGCAGGGGCGCGGCACTTCCCGTGCAGGGGCGGCACTTCCCGTACGGGGAAAGCACTTCCCGTGCGGGGAATTTGTCATTGCGAAACGCCGTAAAAAGATACTGTCATTACGAGCCGACAGACAGCCGTTAGCGGTTTTACCGCAGACGCATGTGTCGTTGCGAGATTGCGTAAGCAATCGTGGCAATCCCATTTAACTGCATAGGCGTAGTAATCTCCTTGCTATGAAAAACGAACCTATCCGAAAAACGACAATGCAAAAATATTTTGGCTTACGCCGAACTTCGTTTCAGGCTGCCTGAAATGTGTTAAACGAAGTTTTACGCATTAATCACTTGTTTTGTGGCTTGAATTTTTTTGTCTGCCCATTCAACCACTTCTTTAATCACGATTTTTTCTATTGCACGGATAAATGTGTGCATAAAGTCAAAGTCTATGGCGTTGTTTTGCGTGGGGAGTTGGATTTTTACTTCTACTAATTTTTTGGCACTTACCGTATGGGTATAACAGAATGCTAATAATTGCCTACTCAACAAAGAAGTGATAAACAATCCATTAAACTCATTGTTAATAATTTTTGGGTTATTGATAACTAACAATCCGTCTGTTGTTACGAACTTATCTTTTTGGTAATAAGTAATGCCTGTTTGCCTACCAATAACAATGGAATTTTCCAAAAAAACTCTGTAATTATCAGAAGATACTCGTTTTACAAAACCATTATTACTGTCATTTTGTGCAATAAAATTTATGCCGCCTTCATTATCCTGCAAGCGTCCTTGTTGAAAAATATCGCCCCTGTCGATTTTCTCAAACAACTCACCGATTTTGAACTCCTGAAATTGAACGCTTTTCTGTTGCGAACAATCCACAGCAGGCAAATATGGCTTACCCCAATTATTGATTTTTATGTATTTTTCAAATATTTCAAGGGCGGCTTGTTCGGCTTTTGTGAGTGTGTAGTCTTTTAAGCCTGTTGCGATTAAATAGGCTTTAAGTTGTTGTGCTTTTTCGTATTCTAATTCTTTAACCCTGTCGGCTTCGAGTTCTTTGATATAGGCTTCCATATAGTCAAAAGCAATCTCGCCATTTTGTGTGGGGAGTTGGATTAGGCTGTCATTAAACAACTCTTCAAAATCTCTCACCAAAACACCTTGAAAGACTTTTTGATATTTATTCAATAAAACAATGAAATATTGTGCCGAAGTCTCATTAAAACCCTTGAATTTTGGGAAAGCGGTCTTTGTAAATTGTCCTGCGTAAAAGTCTTTCTTCATATAGAAAAACTGCATTCCTAACATTCCGACAGCCAAAGAATTGCCACAAATTTTATGTTCTTCGTCTAAATAATCTACATAACCTGCAAAACCGTTATTTAACACGGTACGAGTGAAATATGGATATTCTCCATTTGCGGAAAAACGAAAACTATCTTTATTAAGTTGCGGATTTGATTTAATTTCAAACAAATCCCCAATTCTAAATTCTTCAAACTTGCCGCCGTTTGATTTGAAGTTGTCTTCAATCTCTTGCAAACGGCGGCTTAATATTTTCCCAGTGGGTTTTCCGTCTCCGCCCCACGCGAAGTGGTCAGGCTGCCTGAAAGTATTTGATTCACTTCATAACTTAAATAATCGGCAACGGTTTTTTTGAAATCGGCTAATTGCGGCATGGTGTCGGTTTTTTGGTGCTGGTCAAAATTCCAGTCTGCTCCGCTACTGTTGATATAGTCTTCTACATAAACGGCAGATAAGTCCCAGTGTGCTTTGATTTTGGCGGATAAACCGTTTTTGTAAATCTGCACAATGTCATCATAGCGTTGGCTTGGGTTGTCGATTTCTTGTAAGGCTCGCCCTGTGCGTTTGTAGCCGTCATTGCGAAAGTCGATAAATTTAACGGTTTTGCCAAAGTCGTGCGGTTTGCCAACTTGAAAGATATAAACAGAAGTTTGCACGCCTGCCATAGGTTGAAATAAATCGGTCGGCATTTTTATGCTGGCAAGCAGGGTGTGGTGTTTGAGTATGTGCTGGTTAGACAAGACGGCTTTGCCTGAACCTGCACTGTCTTGAATAATAATCGCTCCTTGCCCTGTTTTCATTTGGTCTAATCCAAATTTAATAAAGGGCATACCGTTTTCTTCGTGCGTAAATGGGGGATTTAAGAGTATGCGGTCGGGCTGGAAGTCTTGATAGAGTTTGCCGTCCGTTTTGAATGTGTCATCTTTTAATATGTGGCTGGAACCGTCTCCACGCAAAATCATATTGGCAGCGGCAAGACAAAACATTTCGGCGTTGTATTCTACGCCTAATAGTTGCTGGGATTTGATTTCTTTGATTTTGTCTTTGGCAACACTGCTTTCTTTGGTGTATTTGCGGTTTGCGTCTTCTATCATCATTTCCATTGCGGAAATTAAAAATGCGGCTGAACCTGTGGCTAAATCCATAACACGGTTATCACTGCCGATTTCTAATAGTTGGCTCATCATTTTTGTTACATAAGGCGGCGTTAAAACAATGCCTAACTCTTTGCCATCGCCTAATGCGTATTTGAGAAATTCGCTGTATAACTCGCCCATTATGTCTAAATGCCCGCCAAAGCCGTCAATTTGGGTGTAGATGTTTTCGTAAATGTAGGTAAAAATTTGCTTGTTAATGCTGGCGTTGCCGTTGATGAGTTTGGCTACTTCTTTTTCAGGCTGCCTTTCTGTGTCTCGCTGTTTGTCTTTGTCGATTTCTTTGAAACTTTTTATCATTAAGTCGCGTTTGTAATCGTCCTCGACTTTGGTGTCTAAATAGGCGGCAATGCGGTCGGTAATTTTAATGCCGTCTCGGTATTTTTCTAACGGTGAGCCGTTTAAGTCATCAGGCGTTAATCCGTGCGAAACTTTGTCGCCTGTTTGAATATCCTGCATTGCCAAAATCATACCTGATACATACAACACCCTTTGCGGTGCGGTGATTTGTAAAGAGTGCATTAACTTGTTGAGACTTTTGGAATATTTTTGTAATTCGGCTTGGGATTTGATTAAAATGGCGTGCTTTTCTTCGTCCGACAGCGTGGCTTCTTTGATAAATTCGTTAAATGCTGCCTGATTTTGTAAGAAATTCAAATTGTTATGCGGCATTTGTTTGTAAGCATTCTGCCCACTACCAAAAACGAAATAAATTTGCATTTCTACATTGTCAGGCGTATCACCTGCTACGCCTACGGCAATCACTTCTTTGTACTTTGTGCTGGCAATACAAGCCCTTGCGTAATGTAATGCTCCATTAACGGCATAATCTCGCACGGATTTGTCATCGCTTTTAATTATGCCGTCTTTGTCAGCAATCAGTTTTTTAATACCTAATTTGTCTTCAATTAAAACGGGAATTTGATATTTTTCCACAGAAAAATCAGGACGACCAAAACTTGCTTTGCTTTCGGTCTTGGAAGAACCCATTAAAGCGTCTTTGAGATAATCCGACATTGTGCTTTCGCTGTTGTAATCCTGCTTTTTAATCAAACCTAATCGAGTAAATTCGCTTTTAACAAAATCGTTAATGTCGTCTTCAATGTACTTTTTCGCCATAATCTGTGTTCCTGTAAAAAATTTAGGCGGTATTTTAACCGAAAAATGGTTTTCAGGCTGCCTGAAACGAAGTTCGGCGTAAGCCAAAATGTTTTTGCAATGCCGTTCTTCGTAGTCAGGAGATTACTACGCCGTTGCTATGCAACGGCTCGTAATGACAGTATTTTTTTGTATGGCGTTTTTCCCCTGCATGGGAAATGCCACCCCGCACGGGAAGTGCCGCCCCTGCACGGGAAGTGCTTTCAGGCAGCCTGAAAATACTCATTGCTTATTATCTTAAAGCCCTAATCTTTGGCAAATGGTTGAAACTGTGCCTGCGGCGTTCAGTGTGTAAAAGTGTAAGCCTGGTGCACCGCCTTTAAGTAAAGTTTCGCATAATTGCGTTACCACATCTAAACCAAAGGCTTTTAAAGACGCACTGTCGTCTGCAAAGGATTGCAATTTCAGACGCAACCAGCGGGGGACTTCTGCTCCGCAACTGTTTGAAAAACGAGATAATTTTGCAAAGCCTGAAATCGGCATAATGCCTGGTACAATCGGTAAATTGATGCCCTGTTTGGCAACTTCATCAACAAAATAAAAATAAGCGTCTGGATTGTAAAAATATTGCGTAATCGCCGAATCAGCCCCTGCTTGGCATTTGGCGACAAAATGAGCAATATCCTGCTCGGCACTGTCGGCTTGGGGGTGAAATTCAGGATAAGCCGCCACTTCAATATGAAACAAATCGCCGTATTCTTGACGAATAAATCGAACCAAATCAGACGCGTGCAGTAAATCATCGTCCTGCGTAAATAAGCCCATACCAGACGGCATATCGCCACGCAAAGCCACAATTCGCCGCACACCCAAATCGCGATAAGTATTGAGTAATTGACGCAATTCTACCTTATTCGCTCCGATACACGCCAAGTGTGGTGCGGCGTTTAAACCGTCTTGAATAATGTCAGTAACGGTTTGCAAGGTACCGTCCCGCGTGCTGCCGCCTGCCCCATAAGTGCAAGAAAAAAAAGCAGGCGAAAATTGCCGCAACTGCTGTCGCGTCATCTTTAACTGCTCGCGTGCTTGCTCATTGCGGGGCGGAAAAAATTCAAAACTGAGTGTGCGTGGTGCTTGGCTCATATTATCGTCCTTGTGTTTTCAGGCTGCCTGAAAATCAATCATATTAAAAAACAGTAAGATAACCCGAGTATCTGCCCTATTTCAAGCATAATAATGAAAAAAAATGATGAAAAATAGTGGGATTAGATGAATTTTTTTAATAAAGTCGATTAAAACCCAAAAAATCATTGATGATTCCCAAAGCAGTGCATACACTTTTGTACGATAATGCGACAGTTGTTCTGTTTGACAAAAGAACGCAGTTTTTCATCGGTATTTTAATGGGTATTTCAGGCTGCCTGAATAAATGAAATAATGCAAACACGCTCTTTTTATTCTTCTCCTTTGGGAAAAATTATTTTAACCGCACAAAATAATGCTTTAACAGGGCTTTATTTTGACGGGCAAAAATATTTACCTGATACCAGTGCATTGCTTGAAAACAATCAATTACCGATTTTTTTACAAACGGCTCAATGGTTAGATATTAATTTTCAGGGTAAAAATCCTTGTTTTACGCCGCCATTATTGATGATAGGCAGTGATTTTCGTCAAAGTGTATGGCAAATGTTAATGAAAGTTCCTTTTGGAAAAACAATCAGTTATAAAGAAATCGCCCAAAAAATTGCTCATCAACAAAACCGTTTGCATATGTCGCCACAAGCCATAGGCAATGCCGTAGGACATAATCCGATTTCGCTGATTATTCCCTGTCATCGCGTTATCGGTAGCAATGGGCATTTAACAGGTTATGCAGGCGGAATAGATAAAAAAATATCGCTTTTAAAATTAGAAAAAGTAAATATTTTTAATGAAATTTGCTAAATAAGAAAGTCAATAATAATGATAAACTGAATTAAATAAACTTTCAGGCTGCCTGAAAAAACGGTGTATCATTGCCAACCAACAGAAATGTTTTTTACCAAGATTTCTGAATAAAAAATAACCCTTTTAGCCTGCCTGAAATATAATATTATTCTTCTTTTCACTCAACGCCCCAAAACGCTATGTTTATTTTCGACCCCAAACGCAAGCAAACACGCCGCCCTGTGGAATATCCTTGGCTGTTATTGTTGTTAGCGTTTGTGTGGTTGTGGCCTGCGGCGGTGCATCGCGATTTGTGGAATTTGGAATCCACGCTTTATGCCGTTATTGTGCATATTCAAAAAAGCGGCAATCCGTTTGATTTACAAACTTACGGCACCATTTACGCACCGAGTATGCCTGTGTATGTGTGGCTTGCCGCAGGGTTTCAAAAATTATCGAATATTCTGCCTATGTCGGGCTATACCGCCGCACGCTTGGCAACCACACTGTTAATTGCTTTATCCCTGTGGGCTATGGGCGGTGCGGGGCGTAGTCTTTTGGGACGATACAACGGACGCAGTGTGGTGCTGTTATTGATTGCCTGTCCTGGCACAATGGTTTTGGGGCATACATTAGACGCAACGGTTATGCAATTTGCCGCTTTTTGTTTTTTTATTTATGCGGTAGCGATATGCAGACGCTTTACGGTGCGTGGCGGCGTTTTAATGGCGTTATCGTGGTTAATGGCGTTTTGGGCAGGCAATTTGCCGCCGCTTGCGTTTTTATGGCTAATGACCTTGCTTTTGCCTTGTGCAAACACTTGGCGAACACGACAATATTTACACACCATTGCTTTGGCGTTTCTCATCGCTTTGCCCTTATTGCTTTTGTTGCCCTTGCTTTTGTCGCATAACAATCCTGTGGCGTTTCAAATATGGCTCAATCATCATA
>JAFWRB010000176.1 GCA_017508845.1 Neisseriaceae bacterium
AAAAAATATGGTTTTTCCGAAAGAAAAAATTTATCTTACATATGATGAAAAAGAAAAAGATAGTAAGTTTTTTATATATTTGCCTGCGACAAAACAATCCAGCAAATTGGCTGCTAATTCTCAACGCAATATATTTGGTGATGAAAAAGGCAAAAAAGGAGAAGCATATTGTATATTAAGTAATTTAATTAACGATGAAGAAAAATGGGAAAAAGAAAACAAAACCGAAATGATTAGTGAAGAAATTGAAAAATACCAAGAAAAATCAAAGAATTTTAATTTCTTGAAACTTATCAAACGAGAATACGATGAACTTGCATATTCAAATATGTTTCAATATATGTTAAGTAATAATAAAACATTATGTGAAAAATTTATGTTTGAGATTTTGGGTATAAAAACAAAAGGATATTGCTTTATCGGTAGAGAAGTTGCAGATATTGATTTATTTATAGAAGATGATAACTATATTGTGGTTATTGAAAATAAAATCAAATCTAAAATCAATGGTATCCGTCATGATATTCATAGTGATAAATATCAAAATCAACTTGAAAAATATCATGTTTATGCTGAAAAACAGGCAAAAGATAGAAATAAAAAAACTAAATATTTTATTTTTTCTCCTAACTACAATAGATTAGATTTAAAAGGGTTGGAAAAAGCCAAAGAGTACAAAATTATCAAATACGATAAACTTTTTGACTTTTTCCATAGAAATAAATCTTGTATTGTCAAGAATGGAGTTTCTGATAAATATTACGATGATTTTTTATCAGCATTAGAAACTCATACTCAAATAAAAGATAATGAAAATTATGAAACGATGTTGGAACTGTTTATTAAAAGAATAGAACAAAATCGTTAAGTTTTCAGGCAGCCTGAAAATAGGAAATAAACAATATGAATAAACAATCATCAAAACGCAATAAAACCATTCATACTTCATTAGAAAATGGGCAGGATTTATTAAAACAATGTATAAATATAGAAAATAATATTGTCGATATAAAATCCATTCAAAATAAAGTGATTTTAGGCGATTTATTTTCAGTATGTGATAGGCTGCCTGAAAAAAGTGTAGATTTAATTATTGCTGACCCGCCTTATAATTTAAGTAAGCAATTTGGTGAAAATAAGTTTTATCAAAAAAATAATGAAGAATACACAACTTACACACGACAATGGTTAAAACAAATTATGCCTTTATTAAAAGATAATGGCTCAATTTATATTTGTTGCGACTGGCAAAGTAGTTTAATAATTGGCACTGTTTTATCGGAATTTGCCATTATTCGTAATCGCATTTCTTGGCAAAGAGAAAAAGGGCGTGGAGCAAAAAATAACTGGAAAAACGGTATGGAAGATATTTGGTTTGCCACAAAGTCCAAAAATTATACATTTAATTTGGACGCGGTAAAAATTCGCCGTAAAGTTATTGCTCCTTACAAAGTGGGCGGCAAACCCAAAGACTGGCAACAAACCGCAGACGGCAATTTCCGCGACACTTGTCCGTCTAATTTTTGGGACGACATTACCATTCCCTTTTGGTCTATGCCCGAAAACACCGCACACCCCACACAAAAACCAGAAAAACTGATTGCCAAGTTAATCTTGGCAAGTTCCAACGCAGGCGATACGGTGTTTGATCCATTTTTGGGTTCAGGCACAACGGCAGTTGTGGCTAAAAAATTGGGCAGAAATTTCATCGGCATAGAACGCGAAGCACAATACTGTATTTGGACACAACAACGCTTAATAATGGCAGAAAAAAATAAACAAATTCAAGGACTTAAAGACGGTGTTTTTTGGGAAAGAAATTCGTTAAAAGAACAAGAGAAAAGGGTAAAATAAACCCTTTCAGGCAGCCTGAAAACTTAATAAAACAGGTAATTAAAAATGTGGCAATATATATTCAAACGGCTTTTATTGTTAATTCCCACTTTAATTGGCATTATTACCATTAACTTTTTGGTCATTCAATTTGTGCCAGGCGGGCCTGTGGAGCAGATGGTGCAGCAACTTACGCACGCATCGGCTGACGGTGGGGCAGTTTTGCAGGCGGCAGGCGACGGTAAAACGCAGATTTCTGCCGAAGATATGGCGACGTTAAAAGCCCTGTATGGCTTTGATAAACCGCCCTTAACGCGTTATTTTGATATGTTAAGCCGTTTTGCTCGTTTTGATTTGGGCGACAGTTTTTTTCATCATCAAAGCGTTATAGGCTTGGTACGTGAAAAATTGCCTGTGTCTATGTCTTTGGGATTATGGACTTTTTTTCTAACTTATCTGATTTGCATACCGTTGGGCGTTGCCAAAGCGGTGCGACAAGGCACGAAGTTTGATGCCATTTCCAGCGTGATTATTCTGATTGGTTATTCTATTCCGTCTTTTGTGTTGGGCGTTTTGCTTCTGGTGCTGTTTGGCGGCGGCAGTTTTTTGGCGTGGTTTCCGCTGTCGGGTTTAGTGTCGGATAATTGGGCAGAGTTGTCGTTTTGGGGCAAAATCGGCGACTATTTGTGGCATATTACCTTGCCGATTACCGCATCTGTGGCAGGCAATTTGGCGGTAATGACTATTTTAACCAAAAATGTATTTTTGGAAGAAATCCGCCGACAATATGTGCTAACCGCACGCAGTAAAGGCTTACCTGAAAACAAAATTTTATGGCGACATATTTTTCGCAATGCGATGATTCCCTTAATTACAGGCTTTCCAGCCGCCTTTATCGGTGCGTTTTTTACAGGCAGCCTGTTGATTGAAACGCTGTTTTCATTAGACGGATTAGGTCTATTATCGTATCAATCTGTTGTGAAACGCGATTATCCAGTGGTAATGGGTACGCTGTTTGTCTTTACACTATTAGGCTTGCTGGCAAAATTATTGTCTGATATTTCATACAGTTGGATAGACCCGAGAATACATTTTGGGGGGAAGAAATAAAGTTTCAGGCTGCCTGAAAAAATTAAATTGTTTGATATAGTCGGTTCACAGCAAAAACAGGCAAGGCAACGAGCCGAAGACAGTATAAATAATACGGCAAGGCGAAGTAACGCTGCATGATTTTGCTGTGAATCGACTATAAATACGGAGTGTGTGATTATCCATTTCTCCCTGATAATACTTATCTAATACTTGTTTGAATAATGGATTTTTTGTATAAGTATAAAATAAAGTCATTGAAGATTTTAATTTTAAATCATCAGGATAGCCAAGAATTGATGAAATATTGCTATTGTCTAAATTGAATAATGCTTGTGTTATTTCACATAAATTGTTTTTGAGATAATCGTTTGCCCAGTAATCGGCTAATTCTTGTTTTGATTTTATTGCGTAATATTGTGCCGTTCTACTTTGCCCTAATCCGATAATTTGCGGAAAAATATACCACATATAATGGCTTTTCTTTCTGCCATTTTTGATTTCTTGCAACGCTAAATCATAACTTTCTTTTTGTGCGTCAATAAATCGTTGAACCATTTTGATTTGCCTTTTTGTACTGCCTGAAAATGTTTCAGGCAGCCTGCCATTATTTCAACATCAAAGGCAAATACAGGCTTTGTTTGCCACGCATAATGTACAGCGGTGCAATGTTGTTATAGCCTGCAATGGCGTTTTTGAATGTTGCTTCATCGGAAACGGGGTTTTGTCCAACCGATACAATGACATCGCCGTGTTGCAAGCCTGATTTTTTGGCTAATTTTTCCGCTTTCACAACCATTAAACCTCCGTTTTCTAATTGATAACGCGTAGCGGAAACTTTGTCCAAAGGTGCCAGCGTTAAGCCGATTTCAGGCAGCGTAAAAGACGATTGGTCATTCGGCACAGCGTAACCGCGTTGTGGTTTTTCTGTGGCTTGTGTCGCAGACGCACCCAATTCAGATACTGTCGTTTCCACTTCAAACGAATTACCTTTTCGCCATACAGTCAGTTTTACCACACTATTGGGCGGTGTGGGACCAATAATCAGCGGCAGGTCGCTGGATACTTCCACCACTTCACCATTAACGGCTAAAATAATATCGCCTGCTTTCAAATCGGTTTTAATGGCAGGGCTGTCTGGCATAATTTTGGTTACCAATGCCCCACGCGGACGGTCTAAACCAAATGCTGTGGCTAAATCGTAGGACACTTCTTGAATAATAATGCCCAACTGTCCGCGTTTGACCGTGCCAGTTTTCTTCAACTGTT
>JAFWRB010000177.1 GCA_017508845.1 Neisseriaceae bacterium
ATAAACAAACGCATAATTTCAAACGCCAGTTCTGGATAAGATAAATCACGCCATTTGTCTAATGTGGTCGCAGGAATATGCGGATATTCCTGCGGCACATACAAACCGCCGTCTTCTGCCAAACCTGCCAAAAGAACTTCGCTAAACGACTTCAAAGGTGATGCACCACGCGTGCTGATGTACTTCATAATCTTGTTTCCTGATTGAAAAGGTGAATGGGTAATTATAGAGAAATTTTCAGGCTGCCTGAAAATAAATTATGCAAGGGATTGATAAAAATCGAATGGATTGGGGAAAGTGGGCTGCCTGAAAGTAATAACGAACAGCGTCAATAACAACGCTGTTCGTCTTTGTCATGTAAAATAGCTTAAAAGCAACCAAGAAATCCTCCTGACCAGCTTGAAAATACCCATGCTTTCCCTGTTCTGCCCACGTACCGCCTTGCATTGGCAACACTCTTGCCTGTAAGAGAATACCAAACAACCAAACAAGAAAAACTTGCATTCGCTTCTACGCGAACACCTACCGTACAACACACTCTGTGTGCAGCAGTTGCAATACTTTTGCATACTGTTCCTTTCGATAAAAGACAAGGAACACTGCAAACGATTCACGAAAAATGCCGCATCATCCCTTGTTGTCAAAACTGATCACATATACTGTCGCTATCCATTGTTCAATCCGTAATAACAAAAAATTTTCCGTCAAGTGTACACAAATTACCGAGTCTTGTGATGGTTTTTCCGATGAACGGTGCTATAACAAAATAAACGGAAACGAAAACCCCGTTTCAGGCTGCCTGAAACGGGATTTTTTAAATAGAAAAATTATTCTATACTATTGTTATCATTAGATAATTCTTCTTCTGCCACTTCGTCATCATCACTTTCGGCAATCGGTTCTATGCTGACCAAGTTTTGTCCGTCATCAAGGTTAATCAGGCGTACGCCTTGTGCCGCTCTGCCTGTTTCGCGGATTTGTTCTACTTTGGTGCGAATTAAGACACCGCCGTCTGTAATCAGCATTAAGTCGTCTGTGGGATTAACTAATGCGGCACCGATTAACTCGCCGTTTCGCTCGCCTGTGTCAATCGCAATAATGCCTTGTCCGCCTTTGCCTTTGCGGCTGTAATCGGCAATCGGCGTGCGTTTGCCGTAGCCGTTTTGGGTTGCGGTTAAGACTTGCAATTCGCTGTCTATCGGTGCAACAAGCAGGCTCACAATTTTACCGTTTTCAGGCAGCCGCATACCACGCAAGCCGCCTGAACCACGACCAGACGGACGCACGCCGTTTGCTTTGGCTCCTGTTTCTTCGGCGTTGTCGGTTTCATCAGCGGTTTCATCACCACTGTCATCATCATCTAATTGATTTTGTTTCCAGTGATATTCGTTAAATTTCAATGCTTTACCCAAATTCGAGAACAGCATAATATCGTCCGAACCGCCTGTTTCAACTGCACCGATTAGGCTGTCGTTTTCTTTCAATGCAATCGCTTTAATGCCGTCACGCCGCACATTTTTGAATGCGGACAGACGCACTTTTTTCACCATACCATTTTGGGTTGCGAAGAACACATAGCGGTCATCAGGGAAATCCCGTACGGGCAGGACGGCTTCTACTTTTTCGTTATCAATTAAGTTAATCACATTGTTAATCGGTCTGCCTTTGCTGTTGCGACCGCCTTCTGGCAAGCGATACACCTTAATCCAGTGGCAACGACCCAAGTTTGTAAAGCACAGCAAGTAATCGTGCGTGTTTGCCACAAACAGGGTTTCGACAAAGTCTTCGTCTTTGGTTGCTGCCGCTTGTTTGCCGCGTCCGCCACGCCGTTGTGCTTGGTAATCATCAACAGGCTGGGTTTTAATGTAACCGCTGTGGGTCATGGTAATAATCATATCCCGCTCTGGGATTAGGTCTTCATCATCAATATCGCCGCCAAATGGGTCAATTTCAGAGCGGCGTGCATCGCCAAATTGTTCTTTAATGGCAACCAGTTCATCGTGAATAATTTGGTTGATTCGTTCTCGTTTTGCCAAAATATCTAATAAATCCAAGATAATATCCAAGATTTCTTTGTATTCGGCAATGATTTTGTCTTGCTCCAAGCCTGTTAAGCGTTGCAGCCGCATATCAAGAATGGCTTGGGCTTGGGCTTCCGACAGATAATAACCGTCATTAGTTAAGCCGATATTTTCAGGCAGCCCTTCTGGCTTAATTAAACGCGTATCGGAAATGCTACGGGTGAGCATATCGCTCACCAAAGCCGATTGCCAAGCCCTTGATAACAAGGCGGCTTTCGCTACTGGCGGTGTGGCAGACGCTTTAATCAGGGCAATGATTTCATCGACATTCGACAACGCCACTGCCAAGCCTTCCAAAATATGACCGCGTTCGCGTGCTTTGCGTAATCCAAACAGCTTACGGCGTGTAACCACTTCACGGCGATGACGCAAAAATTCGCTTAAAATTTGTTTGATATTGAGTAATCTTGGCTGACCATCAACCAGTGCAACCATATTGATACCAAAGGTGTCTTGCAGTTGCGTGAGTTTATAAAGTTTATTTAAAACCACGCCTGCGTTTTCCCCCCTTTTGAGTTCAATCACCACACGCATACCCGATTTATCGGACTCGTCCCGCATTTCGGAAATGCCCTCAATCGCCTTATCACGCACTAATTCGCCGATTTTCTCGCACAATTTGGCTTTATTCACTTGATAAGGGATTTCGTCAATGATAATCGCCTCTCTATCGCCATTTTTGCCGATGGTTTCAATATGCGTTTTGCCACGCATAATCACACGCCCACGACCTGTTTTATAGCCCTCTCGCACACCGCTTAAACCAAAAATGGTTGCCCCTGTGGGAAAATCAGGAGCAGGCAGAATTTTAATAATATCGTCAATACTGATATTGTCATCAGCCAACAAGACTAATGCCGCATCAACTGTTTCGCCCAAATTGTGCGGCGGAATGTTGGTTGCCATACCCACGGCAATCCCTGCCGAGCCATTCACCAACAAAGCAGGCAGACGCGTGGGCAGAATGGTTGGTTCGTGTTCTGAACCGTCATAGTTGGGCAGAAAATCAACCGTTTCTTTATCAATATCCGCCAACATTTCGTGGGCGATTTTTGCCATACGAATTTCGGTATAACGCATTGCCGCAGGCGGATCGCCATCAACCGAACCAAAGTTACCCTGACCATCGACCAACATATGCCGCATAGAAAAGGGCTGTGCTAACCGTACAATGGTTTCATACACTGCCAAATCGCCGTGCGGGTGATATTTACCGATAACATCACCCACAATGCGTGCGGATTTTTTATACGCTTTGTTCCAGTCGTTATTCAATTCGTGCATAGCATACAGCACACGGCGATGCACAGGTTTTAAGCCATCACGAACATCAGGCAAGGCACGCCCCACAATCACGCTCATTGCATAGTCAAGATAAGAACTACGCATTTCATCTTCAAGCGTTACAGGGAGTGTTTCTTTGGCAAATTGAGTGGGTTCGGTCATTATCAAAACCGCCTTGATAAATATAAATTAAAAACGGTCAATTTTAACATAATTTGCCGTTTTTTCGCAGAGGTATTGTATTCAAACAGCGTTGCACATTGTTAATATTAAACTTATTGAGAAAAACTTGTCGATTGGCTGTACAGAGCTATATATCATGTTCCATCTGAACAAAGTTAGCACGAAAAATTCACTACACACTACTCACTATTTGAAAATAACACTTTACATTTTCAAAAAAAGCATTATAATGTCGTCCTTTCAACACCGCCCAGGTGGCGAAATTGGTAGACGCAGGGGACTCAAAATCCCCCGCCGCAAGGTGTGTCGGTTCGAGTCCGACCCTGGGCACCAGTAAAGAAACAACGGCTAAAAGCCGTTTTTTTATTGGCGTTTCAATACATGAAAATAGCTATGCCAACAAACCGCCAATCAATATGAATGACAAAAAAACAATACATGTAATCAGTCATTTTATAAGAAATTAATTACATCACTAAAAAACTTACTTTTTAAGAC
>JAFWRB010000178.1 GCA_017508845.1 Neisseriaceae bacterium
AACTTTTGGGCTTGGCAGAAAATGGCATTCAACAGTTATTTGCCATACAAAAACAAGCCATTACCGCTGCCTGAAACAAAAAAAAGCGTGCTTTGGAAAAAGCACGCATAGAATTTAAGCATTGTCCTTGCTTTATGCATTCAAATTGAAGTCAATCCAACTCATCAAACTTGAAATCATCATTTGCATAGGCGTTATTAAACATTTTTTAGATTAACGCAGTCTTAATAAATCTTAACAATCGAAATTTGCGGTATGATGACAACAATTTGACGATTAAATACTCAAAATGAACACCCTACCCCCATTAGATGAACAAGCAGCAAACGATTGTGCGGCATTGTGTTTGTACATTCAGGAAAAAATCAAGCAAAACAATGGTTTTTTGCCGTTTGTAGATTATATGAATTGGGCGTTATATGCACCTAAATATGGCTATTACAGCGGCAGGGCTGAAAAAATTGGTCAATATGGCGATTTTGCCACTGCACCGCAACTGACTGATTTATTTGGAAAATGCTTGGCACGGCAGTTGTTGCAAATTTTGCCACAAACGGCAGGCAATATTTATGAATTTGGGGCAGGCACGGGAAAATTGGCGGTGGATATATTAAAGTGGCTACCTGAAAACGCTTGGCAAAAATACTATATCATTGAATTATCAGCAGATTTACAACAACGCCAGCGAGATTATATTCAAAATAAAATACCGCAATATGCCCATAAAATAGAACATTTATGCAGGCTGCCTGAACAATTTGACGGCGTTATTTTGGGTAATGAAGTGTTAGACGCCATGCCCTGCGAAGTGGTTGAGATGCGGGAAGACGGCATTTATCGAATGGGCGTTGCCAATACGCCGCAAGGCTTTGATTGGCAAGGAGAATTAGCCACAGGTTTTTTATTAGAACAAGCAATTTTCAGGCTGCCTGAAAGTGTTTTTCCCTATCGCACGGAAATCAATTTGCAGGCAGAAGCATTTGTGCGAACGCTTGCAGAACGCTTAAACTGTGGCGGTATGTTGTGGATTGACTACGGTTTTGACGCGGCGGAATATTATCACCCGCAACGCACAATGGGTACGCTGATTGGGCATTATCGTCATCACACAGTGGATAATCCCTTTGTTTTTACAGGACAAATGGATTTAACTGCCCACATTGATTTTTCGGCGATTGCAGACGCAGCCACAAGTCAGGGGCTTGATTTTATTGGCTATACCACGCAGGCGGCATTTTTAATGGCGTGTGGCATCACGGATTTTTTATGCGAATTGGGCGACACGGCAGGCGAGGAATACATAAAAACCGCCGCCGCAGTACAAAAATTATTGCTCCCCCACGAAATGGGCGAGTTATTTAAATGTATTGCCTTTGGCAAAAATATAGACCCTGATTGGATAGGCTTTGGCGGCTTGGATTTAAGCGGAAAATTATAATTCCCTGCACGGGAAGTGCTTTCAGGCTGCCTGAAAACCCAAAAATCAAATATACTAACCCCTTTTATATAAGGATATGCAAAATGAACTTTCCCACTCGCACCGTGCCTAATACGCGTATGCGGCGTATGCGTTTTGATGACTTTTCTCGCCGCCTAATGCGTGAAACAGTTTTAACCGCAAACGATTTTATTTACCCCGGGTTTGTTTTAGAGGGTGATAATCGTGAAGAAAGCGTGCCGTCTATGCCTGGTGTCAAACGGCAGAGTATTGATAAATTGCTCTACACAGCCGAAGAATGCGTTAAATTAGGCGTGCCTGTGATTGATTTATTTGCCGCATCAAGCAGCAATAAAACACCGAATGGTGATGAAGCGTTTAATCCTGACGGCGTGATTGCCAACGCCATTCGTGCCTTGAAAAAGGAATTTCCCGAGTTAGGTATTATGACCGATGTGGCGTTAGACCCTTACACCACGCACGGTCAGGACGGTTTGATTGACGACACAGGCTATGTGTTAAACGATGAAACAATTGAAGTGCTGATTAAACAGGCTCTCTGCCACGCAGACGCTGGGGCGGATATTGTATCGCCGTCTGATATGATGGACGGGCG
Organism: Neisseriaceae bacterium; assembly: GCA_017508845.1. GTDB lineage: Bacteria > Pseudomonadota > Gammaproteobacteria > Burkholderiales > Neisseriaceae > RGIG9985. The sequence goes on from JAFWRB010000178.1 coordinate 2,055, forward strand.
TATTGGGGCAATTCGAGAAGCGTTGGAAAATCAAGGACATATCCAAACACGCATTATGGCGTATTCGGCAAAATATGCGTCTGCGTTTTATGGTCCGTTCCGTGATGCTGTGGGTAGTTCGGGTAATCTCGGCAAAGGCAATAAATATACCTATCAAATGGACCCTGCCAACAGCAACGAAGCCTTGCACGAAGTGGCTTTGGATATACAAGAAGGGGCAGATATGGTGATGGTGAAACCAGGACTGCCCTATTTAGACATTGTGCGGCGAGTAAAAGACGAATTTGCCATGCCCACTTTTGTGTATCAGGTGTCAGGCGAATACGCGATGATTAAAGCCGCTGCCCAAAATGGCTGGTTAGACCACGACGCAGTCATGATGGAAAGCCTAATCGCTTTCAAACGCGCAGGTGCAGACGGCATTTTGACTTATTTTGCGATTGACGCGGCACGGTTGTTGAAACAAGGTTGATACGGGCTTTCAGGCTGCCTGAAAGCACTTCCCGTGCAGGGAATTCGTCATTGCGATGAGCCGACAATTAGCCGTTAGCGACTTTGTCGCTTACGAATATGTCGCCCAGAACGAAGCGAAAGGTCTCGAAGAAGCAATCTCCTAAAAATCCGCAAGGATTTTTAGGGTAGCCTATCCAAAATAACGGCAATGCAAAAAACCTTTCAGGCAGCCTGAAAAAAATATTTCAAACCAAACTTAAATTAGGAGTATTCAAATGACTTTATCTCAAAGCGATATTGAAGCGTGGCAAAAAATTGTTCCCCATTTCAAACGCTACAATTATAGCGAAGATAAAATGTTAGATTATATTCATAATCTAACCGAACTCACTATTCCTAATCGCAAAGAATTAACCGCTTTACCTGAAAGTTTTGGTTTATTGCAAAACTTGCAATATTTATGTTTAGACCGTTGCAAATTATTAACTGAATTACCTGAAAGTATTGGACAACTTAAAAACTTACAAAGATTATATATCGAACAATGCCCTAATTTAACCACACTGCCGGAGAGTATTGGGCAATTAAAAAATTTACAATTATTAGAAATTTATTTTTGTAAAAATTTTACTGCTTTGCCTAATAGTATTGGTGAATTACAAAATTTAGAAAATTTAAGCGTTTCAGGTGCTAAAAAAATGATCACGCTGCCTGAAACAATCGGGCAATTAAAAAATTTAACTTGTTTATGTTTAACTGGACAAGGTAATGCTATTACAACATTACCTGATGAAATTGGTAACTTACAAAAATTAGAAACACTAATTGTAGAATTTTGTAATAAATTAACCCATTTACCGAACACAATAGGACAATTAAAAAATTTACAATCTTTAAGATTATCAAATTGTGTTAAATTAACTACGCTTCCTGAAACAATCGGACAATTAGAAAATTTAAAATATTTAGATTTAAGATTTTGTAAAAAATTTAAAACGCTGCCTGAAAACTTTGGCGAAAAATTACATAATTTAACTGAACTTAATTTTCATTGCTGCACTAATTTGCAATCTATTCCAGAAAGTATTGGCAATTTACACAATTTACAATTTTTGAACTTATATTCTTGCGAAAAATTAAAGACATTGCCTAAAAATATCAATAAATTAACTCAATTAAAATATTTAACTATATTACACTGCTCTAATTTAACTACCGTTATAGAGAGTGTTCAAAATTTAAATCAATTAAAAGATTTTGGTTTCAGCGGTTGCTCTAATTTAAGCGAAGAAGAAAAAACGCAATTAAAAACATTATTTAAAAAACAAATAGATAACAGTCTTTTTGAAGCAGTATTAGGATGAACACCGACTTATTCCAAACCGAGCCCACTGCTCCATTAGCCGAGAGAATGCGTCCCAAAACCATTGATGAAGTTGTGGGACAGCAACATTTAGTGGGCAAAAATCGCCCTTTACGCCTTGCCATTGAAAGCGGCAAACCGCATTCGATGATTTTATGGGGGCCGCCTGGTGTGGGCAAAACCACGCTCGCTCGGCTTTTTGCGGACGCATTTGCCGCTCAATTTCTGCCCCTGTCGGCGGTGTTTTCAGGCGTGAAAGACATTCGTGAAGCGGTTGAAAAAGCCCAAATCGCTTTGGCACGCAATCAGCAAACCATTCTTTTTGTTGATGAAGTTCATCGTTTCAATAAATCACAACAAGACGCTTTTCTGCCCTATGTCGAAAGCGGACTCTTTACATTTATCGGGGCAACAACCGAAAATCCGTCTTTTGAAGTGAATTCCGCTCTGCTTTCTCGCTCGCAGGTTTATACACTTAATGCTTTGAATACACAAGATTTATTAGTATTATTAGACCGTGTTTTTAGGCTGCCTGAATACGCTGATTTGCAAATGAATGAAGACGCAAAGCAGAAATTGTGCGAATTGGCAGACGGCGATGCACGGCGTTTGTTGAATATGGCAGAACAACTTTTCACCGCTGCAAAAACGCAACAAATTCAAACGCTTGATAATACATTTTTATCAACCATGCTTGATAGGCAAGCACGGCGGTTTGATAAAGGCGGTGAGAATTTTTATGACCAAATTTCGGCTTTGCATAAGTCGGTGCGTGGCTCGCACCCGAATGCAGCGTTATACTGGCTGTGCCGTATGTTAGACGGCGGTGCAGACGCACGCTATTTGGCTCGCCGCATCGTACGAATGGCTTGGGAAGATATTGGCTTGGCAGACCCAAGAGCCTTGCAAATCGCTAATGACGCAGCGGCAACTTATGAACGATTAGGCTCGCCCGAAGGCGAATTGGCGTTAGCCCAAGCGGTGATTTATTTATCGTGTGCCGCCAAAAGCAATGCAGGCTATAACGCTTATAATCAAGCACGAAAATTTGCGGCAGAACACGGCTCGGCAGAAGTTCCGTTACACCTACGCAACGCCCCTACTCGCTTAATGAAAGAATTGGGCTACGGCAAACAATACCGCTACGCCCACGATGAACCCAACGCTTATGCCGCAGGCGAAAACTATATGCCTGATGGTATGCCCGAACCCGAATTTTATCAACCCAAAGATTACGGCTTGGAAATTCAAATCAAAGAAAAATTGGCTCGGCTGAAAAAATTAGACGATGAAGTAGAAAAATAATTTCAGGCAGCCTGAATGTGTTTCTTTATTCCACAACCAACATATTGCCTTGTTTGCCGACAATTGTGGCGTTTTTACTGTTTAATGCTTGCGAAGAAATCGCTTGCCATTCTGCTCCGCGATATTGCACACGATAACTGCCGTCTTGATTTTGGGCAATCACGGCAACGCTTTGACCTATGTCTAAATCGTCATACGCCGTATTGTCGCTCATGGGAATAACGCGTTTTTTCTTATGCCAATAAGTTGCTAATACAATGCCGATAATCGACAAAACTGCACAAACGGTGATATTCACCGCAAACGGCGTGTGAAAAGCCCAGTCTAATACGCCTGTAATCGCACAGGCAATGGACAAAACCAATAAATAAAATGTGCCGCTGAATACTTCCAAAACCAAAGCGACTAATGCAATAGCAAACCAAATCATTTTGAACCTCCTTTTTGAACTGAATTGTTTCAGGCTGCCTGAAAGTAGATAGTATAAACGAAAATGCACTTAAATAACACTGCGTTGTCGTCTGGTTTCTGCTAACAGCATACCGCAAGACACCGATACATTCATACTTTCCACCGTGCCAAACATAGGAATGGATACCAACATATCGCAATTTTCCCGTGTCAGCCGCCGCATACCTTTGCCTTCTGAACCCATTACCCACGCGACTGACAGCGGTATTTCGGTGTGAAATAAGTCGCTTGCTCCTGCCATATCCGCACCCAAAATCCAGATATTGCGTTCTTTTAAGGCTTTGATTGTACGCGATAAATTTGTTACCGTTATATAAGGCACGCTTTCTGCCGCACCGCAAGCGACTTTGCGAACAGTGGCGTTTAAGCCTACGCTGTTGTCTTTGGGAGCAATCACGGCATTCACACCCATTGCGTCCGCTGTGCGAAGAATCGCTCCTAAATTGTGCGGGTCAGTAATGCCGTCTAAAATTAAGAGAAAGGGCGGTGTGTTCAATTCGTCTAAAATATCGTCTAAATCTTGCTGCGGCAAAGGACGGGCAAACGCCGCAATGCCTTGATGATTGTTTGAGCCACACAGTTTATTCAAGCGGTCATTATCTGCCGCAATCACACGAATATGGGCTGCCTGAATTTTTTCTAATGTTTGTTTCATACGGCTATCTTGACGATTTTCATCAATATAAATTTCGTCAATCGTATGGGCATTTTGCCGCAATCGTGCGTTAATGGCGTGAAAACCAAAAATAAGAGAAGACATTGTTTTTAAGCGTAAGAAAAATAATAATGCGAAATATAACAGAATTTCAGGCAGCCTGAAAACACTTCTCGTGCAGGGAATTCGTTATTGCAAGCCTAACAAAAGTCAAGCGTAGCAGGCTCTTGCCCACACTACGCTTGCTCACATGGCGTTAATCGAAAAAGTAAATGATCTAAAAAGACCAGTTGTAAAAACAGTATTATCTGATTTGGGATAATTATCTGCTTTTGGATAATCTACATTAATTTCTAATTCATTTTTTTCGCCTTTCCAAAAATATTTACATAAAGGTGAATAAATACCATAATTAACTTTTTTATAATGTCTAATCCATTGACCAAAAAATGTACCTGTTATAATTTTTCTATCATTACATACAACCAATGGGTTGGGTAATATTTTTGGAAATTTATCATTGTATGCAATTAAATTATAATTGTGCATATATTCAGAACTATTATATGTATAAACTTTTAAATATTTTCTATTATTTTTACTCTCATCAAATTTAAATTCTGCTTTTACTTTTTCTGCCATTTTCCCTTTAAAAAACCAATGACCTAAATAATCCATAAATTCATCATTATTCATATTTTTTGTTATACCGTTTGGATTATCAAAATCATAAACTTTAATCCCCCAAATTTTCTCTAATTCTATTTCAGGAATTTTAGCAAAGCAATCTGTATTTAAGTTATCATATAATTGTTGCAAAGCGTCTTCGCCTGATTGAATTTCATGTAAATTTTTACAGCCGTATTTTTCTGCAACATTCGTTTCTGCCCATACAAAAGCATTACATACAAAAAATGTAACAACTAAAATAAAATGAGATAAATACTTAATCATTTTTTCACCTTTTTAATATTTTCAGGTAGCCTGAAACAAATATTTCAAATGCCGTAGGGTGGGTTTCCAACCCACCACAAAGCCGCAAGGCTTTGATAAACCATTTATTCATGCAAACCTATCGGTTTGCTGGTGGGTTGGAAACCCACCCTACAACAAAACCTTGCGGTTTTGTATGATATTTCAGGCAG
>JAFWRB010000179.1 GCA_017508845.1 Neisseriaceae bacterium
TTAAACTTGACCCTTATATCAATGTCGATCCTGGCACGATGAGTCCGTTTCAGCACGGCGAAGTGTTTGTTACCGATGACGGTGCGGAAACCGATTTGGACTTGGGGCATTACGAACGCTTTATTGACGCAACGATGACTCGCCGCAACAATTTTACCGCAGGGCAAGTTTATGAAAGCGTGATTGCTAAAGAACGGCGTGGCGATTATTTGGGCAGAACCGTGCAGGTGATTCCGCATATCACGGACGAAATTAAACGCAAAATCCACGCAGGGGCGGAAGGTTTCGATGTGGCTTTGGTTGAAATCGGCGGCACTGTGGGTGATATTGAATCGCTGCCTTTTTTGGAAGCCATTCGCCAAATGCGAACGCAGTTAGGTCGCAATAATACATTTTATATTCATCTGTCGTATGTGCCGTTTATTGCAGCAGCGGGTGAAATCAAAACCAAGCCCACACAACATTCGGTAAAAGAATTGCGTAGTATCGGCATTCAGCCTGATATGCTGATTTGCCGTATGGATAGACCACTGCCCGAAGATGAAAAACGCAAAATTGCCCTGTTTTGTAATGTGGAAGAGCGGGCGGTGATGTCTTGTTATGATGCGGACAGCATTTATAAAATTCCGCAAATGCTGTATGAGCAAGGCATTGATAAAATTATCTGCGAGCAGTTGCAATTAAATGTTCGTGAGGCTGATTTAACCGCTTGGCAAAAAATTGTGTATGCGTTAGAACACCCCAAATCGGCGGTGAAAATTGCGATGGTCGGCAAATATGTGGATTTAACTGAATCCTATAAATCGCTCACCGAAGCGTTGAAACACGCAGGTATGCACACCGAAACGGCGGTTGAAATTCAATATATCGACAGCGAAAGCATTGAAGAAAACGGTTGCGATTGTTTGCACGGTATGGACGCAATTTTGGTGCCAGGCGGCTTTGGTTCTCGTGGCACAGAAGGCAAAATCTTGGCAGTGCAATATGCACGCGAAAACAATATTCCTTATTTAGGCATTTGTTTAGGCTTACAAATTGCGGTGATTGAATACGCACGCCATATTGCCAAAATGGAGAATGCCAATTCAACCGAATTTAATGCCGCAACGCCTTATCCTGTGGTTGCTTTGGTTGAAGAATGGATTGACAACAGTGGCAAAGTGGAAAAACGCAATCAAAACACCGATTTAGGCGGTACAATGCGTTTGGGTTCGCAAGCGTGTGAATTGGTTGCAAATAGCCTGGCAAGTAAAATTTACGGTGCAACGCAAATTAAAGAAAGACACCGTCATCGCTATGAAGTCAATAACGACTTATTGCCGAAGTTAATAGACGCAGGTTTGGTTGTGGGCGGCGTATCAATGGGACGCGAACGCTTGGTTGAAACAATTGAATTACCCAAGCACCCTTGGTTTTTTGCCTGCCAGTTTCACCCTGAATTTACTTCCACACCCAAAAAGGGACACCCACTGTTTATTGCGTTTATACAAGCGGCAAATCGGTATAAAAAAGGGTAATGGTAAAAATCCCATTGATAATAATGGGATTTTTTACATATTGGTAGAGATGCAGACAGCCTGAAAATAAATTAGGAGATTAAATTGAGTTTGCGTCATATTCAAAAAGCGGCGGTGCAATGTTTGCTATCGGTTGAAGACGGCACGAATTTGCGACTGGCTTTATCGTGTGGCAAGGATTTAGATGCCAGCGATAAAGCGGCTTTTTTGGATATATCCTACGGCGTGCAACGATTTTCAGGCAGCCTGAAAGCGGTTTTGTCTGTGTTGCTAAATAAACCCGTGCAAGACAAAACCATTGACGCTCTGTTGCGTGTCGCCTTGTATCAACTATCTTACACGCAAACGCCGTCTTATGCTGTGGTCAATGAATGTGTGGCGTTGTCTGGCAAAATTCATCACGGTAAGTTCAAAAATCTTGCGAATGCTCTTTTGCGGCGGTTTTTGCGTGAAAAAGACACATTGCTTAATCAGGTGAAAAATAATCCGAATTTGCCCAAATGGTTTGAAAAGCGTCTGTATGAAGATTATCCAACTGATGCACAGCGTATGATTCAGGCTGCCTTGCAGCACCCGCCTTTGACTTTACGCTTAAATTGTCGCAAAACAAATCGTCAAAATTATGCGGAAATCTTACAAAAAAACAACATAGCACACACTTTTTTAAGCGATATTGCCGTTTGTTTGCAAAATCCTGTTAAAGTATCAGCAATTCCCCATTTTTTAGACGGATTTGTTTCGGTGCAGGATTTTGGGGCAATGCAGGCGGCAAGCATTTTGCAGCCGAAAGACGGCGAACGCATTTTAGACGCGTGTGCCGCACCAGGTGGCAAAACGGCTCATATAATGGAAACAGCAGATTGCGATGTAACCGCTGTGGATATAGACGCAAATCGCTTGCAAAAAGTCCAAGACAATTTGCAACGATTAGGCTTTCAGGCAGCCTTAAAGGCGGCAAATGCGGCAAATGTTGATGAATGGTATAACGGACAACCCTTTGACGCGATTTTAGCCGATGTGCCGTGCAGTGCCACAGGCACAATTCGCCGCAATCCTGATATTAAATGGTTACGCCGAGCAGATGACGCACAAAAAATCGCAGACCAACAAGTGGTTTTGTTAGATAAACTATGGGGCTGCCTGAAAAATGGCGGCAGAATGTTGTTTGCAACTTGTTCGATTTTTCGTGAAGAAAATCAAGAGCAAGTCAGCCACTTTTTACAACGCCACAAAAATGCGTGTTGCGTATTAGAAAAACAGTTGTTAATCAACGAGATACAAGACGGATTTTATTATGCACTGTTGCAGAAAAATTAGATATTTTCTTGCTTTATGCCTATTGCTGGTAACGCTGCCAGTAATGGCAGACGGTGTGCGTCCGTTAAAATCAGACGGCATCAAAATGCCCAATGGCGAAGTTTTAGTGGCAACCCGCTTTTTTATCGACCTGCCACGCCCTTTGCAGGAAGTGTTAAAACAAGGCATTCCCCTGCAATTTGATTTGTCGTATCAAATCACACGCCCTGCTACTTTGGCGTATAAATTCCGTTTTAATCAATTATTTAGCGATGATAATGTACTTTCTTACAAACTGTCCTATCACCCCGTAACCAACCGTTATCGCGTTGCCACAGGCACATTTTATACTGAATACCCCACATTAGATACCGCCTTAAAAGCGTTAGGGGCAACAGCAAACTGGCAAATTTTGCCACAAGGCAGCCTGAACGCTTATTCTGCCGCCGATACGCAAATCAGCGTTAAATTAACGCTCAACGAACAACGCTTACCCAAACCCTATCAAGTGAATGCCGCCGATAAATCCAAACGCTGGAAATTAGACAGCGGCTGGGTGCGGTTGAATATTATTGGGGAGTAGGGCGATGGGGCGGTTTTTGATTATCGGCACAGTTTTGACGATTATCATTTTGTATTTGTTGTCGATTTCAACATACGCCGAAACCTTATCGGCACAGTTCAAAACCGTGTCGGCGGTGTCGTCTGTTATTGCTTTGTCGTTGCTGTTTTCTTTGGTGCGGCAAATTTGGCGGCTGAAAAAAGATGCCAAAGCCCAAGTTTTGGGGGCAAAACTCACGCAACGCTTGGTGCGAATGTTTGTTGGCGTGGTGCTGTTGCCGTCTTTGGCACTGTTGTTCGTGTCGTCTTTTTTTATCAAAACTTCGATTGATTCTTGGTTTAGCGATGAAATCACACAATCGTTAAACCGCAGTGTGGATTTATCCAAACGCTTGCTTGATGACTTGCAACAAAAAGCCTTGTCGGACGCACAAGGCGTGATGCACGAATTACAAACCGCCACAGAACAGGGCGAGAGTGTGTCGCAATTTGTGAGCCGATACAATAATCCTGCGTTTTTTCAGGTGATTGCTTTTCGATATACTGACCATTTTCCATTGGCGTATGGCGGCTCTTCCAATGAATTTGTGAATTTACCTGACGCAAGCGAATTTCCGCCGAATGATGAACCTTTAAGCAACACCATTAACATTGGCAACACGATGTTTGTGCAAGTGTGGTTGCTTAACAAAACGGAAAACGAACGCCAATGGTTGTTGTTCAGGCAGCCTGTCAATGCTGAAATTGCACAAAATATTGTGTATATTGAAAACGCTCGTGCCAGTTATGCTGCTTCCACTTACCGCAAGAACGGTTTGCAAACTTTCTTTATCATCACATTGGTTATGGCAACGCTTTTGGCAATGGTGTTAGCCTTATTGGCGGCGGTTTATTTTGCCCGCAAATTTATTGCTCCATTAGCGTCTTTGGCACAGGCCACAAACGCAGTGGCACAGGGCGATTTCACACGCCGAGCCGCTGTCTATCGTGAAGATGAATTGGGTATTTTGTCTGCCCGTTTTAATCGTATGGTTACCCAGTTACAAAACGCACAATTGGCCACAGAACAAATGCACATTCAGCAAGAAAACGCACGCCGTCATTTGGAATTGGTGTTATCCACATTATCAAGTGATGTGATGACATTAGACGAAGCAGGCAGCCTGAAAACCTTTAATGACGGAGCACGCCGCATTTTGGATTATCCTTTGAATAACTTGGTTGGCACACCGTCATCGGCGTGGCAAAGAAAAGGTCAAGAAAAAGAAATTGCCGATTTTATTCATCAACTACTGCCGTCTATTCGTGATGAACACGCACACGAAATTGAATACAAAACTTCCACTTCGCCACGCATTTTAATGGGACGAGCCGTGCAACTGCCTAATCGAGCCGATATTCTTGTGGTGTTTGACGATGTAACCGATTTAACTTCGGCACAAAAAGAAGCCGCTTGGGGCGAAGTGGCACGCCGTTTGGCTCACGAAATTAAAAATCCGCTTACGCCCATTCGTTTGTCTGCCGAACGCTTGGCAATGAAATTGACCGATAAATTGGACGAAAATGATGCCAATATGCTGATTCGTTCGACTAATACCATTATCAATCAAGTCGATGCATTGCAAGAATTGGTTGAGGGTTTTCGCAATTACGCTCGTTCAGGCAGCCTGAAATTAGAAAAACTCGATTTTACGCAAATTGTTGATGAAATTTTGGTATTATACGAACACGCAAGCGAGTATCATTTGAACATTAAGCGTTACCCAGAGCCATTATTTATTCGTGCCGACAACACCGCGATGCGTCAGGTTTTGCATAATCTGTTCAAAAATGCGGCAGAAGCGGCAGTGGCGTGCGATAATCCGCAAATTTGGGTAACAACACAAAAAGATGATGATAGTGTGGTTCTTTTGGTTCGCAATAACGGAAAAATCTTTCCTGCCAATATGTTGCACCAAATTTTTGAACCGTATATCACCGATAAACCCACAGGCACAGGTTTGGGCTTGGCTGTGGTGAAAAAGATTATAGACGAACATCAAGGAACAGTCTGGGCAGGCAATGACGACAATACGGCACTTGTCAAAGTTACCTTGCCGCTTGTTATGGAGAAACCCGATGAAAAGTAGCGACATTTTAATTGTTGATGATGAAATTGGCATTCGCAATTTATTGTCCGAAATTTTACAAGACGAAGGCTACACCGTTGCTACCGCAGAAAATGTGGAAACCGCACGACGCTTACGCCAAGAAACACGCCCTGCAATGGTTCTGTTAGACATTTGGTTGCCTGACAGCGACGGCATTACTTTGTTAAAAGAATGGGCGAGAGAGGGCTTGCTCGATATGCCTGTGGTGATGATGAGCGGACACGCCAGCATAGATACGGCGGTTGAAGCCACTAAAATCGGTGCATTAGACTTTTTAGAAAAACCGATTGCCTTACAAAAACTCTTAACAGCGGTTAAAAACGCACTTAAATACAGCAAAATGCAGGAAACAGTTGCCGTGCCGACCGAAAAATTAGGCAAAAGTCCTGTGATTGCAGAATTGGTTAATCGCCTGAAAAAAGCCGCAGAACAAAATCCCACCACTGTGATTATGCTCACGGGTGAAGCGGGTTCTCCTTTTAATCAAGTAGCAGAATATTTTCGCCACCCACAACGCCCGTGGATTGCACCCAATATCGAACAGTGGTTAAAACCTAATCAAGACTGGTTGCGAGCCGCCAAAAACGGTGTTTTGTATTTAGGCAATATTGCCACTTATTCTATGGAAGTTCAGAACGCTATTTACAAAATGATTTCGCAACGCGACCCCACAAACAACGCACGCATTTTGGCCGCGTGCAGTCGCTCTCTGAACGATTTGGTAACGCATGTTAATTTTGACCATCGTTTGGGCGAAATGGTTTCGGGTTTTGTGATTTCCATTCCGCCCTTGCGTTCGCACACCGAAGATATTGAATCCATTGTGGAACAAATTACCTTGCAATTAGTGGCAAGCAAACAAATTCCTTTGGTTAAATTCACTTCCACTGCATTGGGCTTGTTACGCCAATACAACTGGCCAGGCAATTTCGACCAATTACGGCAAGTGGTGAAAAACTTGGCACTGATTGCCGAAAACGGCGTGATTGAAGGGCATAATGTAACCTATATTTTGGAACAGTACCACAATCACTTTTTCTCCGAAAAAACCACTTCTACCGAAGAAATTGATTACAACAAGTCCTTGCGAGAAA
>JAFWRB010000180.1 GCA_017508845.1 Neisseriaceae bacterium
CGCAACGGCAGGTACGACTTGGAACAAGAAAGTTCTGCGTGTTGTCATGGTTTGTATTCCTTTAAGTTAAGTTTTTTTATCTTTGACGCTGTGTGCAACGCCACAAAAGTACCGAACCAAATCGGCTTGGGTACATTAGCATAAATTAAACCAAGTTCCATTTTTTTTAGGGTGAAAATATTGATATATGTCAAATAAAATAGCGAAAAACGATTATTTTCTTATTATTGATATTTAATATCAATTAAATTTTGGCATTTTGCTATATTTTTTCTCTATTAAGATTATTTTAATGTTTGTTTATATCTATCGAACAAGGGCGAAGAGTTTGAAAATAACAATGAAGAAAATGATTTTGCTTTTTAGAGTAAAAATCTATTTCAGGCAGCCTGAACGGTTTAATTTTTCGCCATTTCCTATTTATAATATCGTTTTCAGAGTTATCTTATGTAGAGAAGCAAACAAATGACTACACAACTTCTTGAAAATAAAGTTATTTTAATTACAGGAGCGTCATCAGGTATAGGCGAAGCGGCGGCTTTTGCTTGTGCCGAAAATGGGGCAACTGTGGTGCTTTTGGCTCGCAATAACAAACGCTTGGAAAATATTTACGACAAAATTGTGGCAGCAAATTTGCCCGAACCTTACGCCATTTCATTTGACCTAAACACCGCTAATGACGCGGAATTTAACGCTTTGGCAGAAACCATTTTTCAACAAACCAAGCGAATGGACGGCATTGTGCATAGTGCGTCTTATTTTTACGCTTTGTCGCCGTTAGAATTTCAAACGGTTGATGAATGGGTCAATCAATATCGCATTAACACGGTTGCACCGATGGCACTAACGCGTGCGTTTTTGCCGTTATTTAAGCGACAAGGCGGCTCTGTGGTGTTTGTGGGCGAAAGCCATAGCGAAACGCCCAAAGCCTACTGGGCAGGCTTTGGTGCAAGCCGTTGTGCGGTGAATTATCTGTGTCAGTCGTTAGCCGATGAATACAGCCGTTTTCCTAATTTTCGAGCAAATGTCCTGATTCCAGGCTGTGTGGATAGCCCGCAACGGCGAAAAACACACCCAGGCGAAAGCCCGTCCGAACGCACGCCGATTAGCGACATTGTGCCGCAAATTGTGTGGTATTTGTCCGATAATTCAATCGGCAAAACAGGGGAAATTGTTTATTTACAAGGAGATAAATAGTTTTCAGGCAGCCTGAAAGATATAAAAGGATAAAAAATGGCAACAAATTTAAGCGAAAATTCTCAATACAACAGCCTAATTACCACAATCGGCGAAGTGTTAGAGCAAGGCAAGGCGTATGTTTTGCAAACGGTCAATCAAGGTATTGTGCAAACCTACTGGGCAATTGGCAAGCACATTGTTGAATTTGAGCAGGCTGGAAATGAAAAAGCCGAGTATGGTTCGGATATGCTCAATCGCTTATCAAATGACTTAACCGCACGCTATGGCAAGGGTTTTAGCCGTGCAAATGTCTTTTATATCCGCAAGCTATATATGACTTATCCAAAAGTTCAGACACTGTCTAAACTTTTATCTTGGAGCCATTTTGTTGAACTTTTAAAACTTGATGACCCATTAGAACGCAGTTTTTACCAAAAAGAGTGCGAAAACGCACATTGGGGCGTGCGAGAACTCAAACGGCAAATGAAAAGTATGCTTTTTCAACGCTTGGCATTGAGTAAAAATAAGGACGAAGTATTAAAACTTGCCCAAGACGGACAAATCATAGAAAAACCAGAAGATATTTTAAAAGAGCCGTATATATTTGAATTTACAGGATTACCACAGTTACCTGTTTATCAGGAAGGCGATTTAGAAGCCGCATTAGTAGAAAATTTAAGCCAGTTTCTGCTTGAACTCGGCAAGGGTTTTGCTTATATTGGTAGACAACAAAATATCAATATTGCAGGACGAAATTATAAAATTGATTTGGTTTTTTATCATCGCATTCTCAAATGTTTTGTGTTAATTGACCTAAAAAAAGGCGAAATTCAGCACGAAGACATAGGGCAGATGAATTTTTACCTGAATTATTACCGTGAAGAAATGAATACACAGGGCGACAATGAACCGATTGGCATTGTTTTGGGCAATTATCAAGATAAATTGGTGATGCAATATGCTATGCAAAATATCAGCAATCAGTTGTTTGTCAGCCAGTATCAACTGTATTTGCCTAATCGAGAACAATTAGAAAACGAATTTCATCGTTTTTTGCAGAGTGAGGAATAACTTTCAGGCAGCCTGAAAAAGTTTTAATAAAAAGGAAAAAAACATGAAAAAAATCATTTTAAGTCGTATGTATGTAGGCAAAATATTGTCAGACGATAACATGCTTGGACACGAAATCATTAACTTATTTAAAGCCGATGACGGTAAAAATTATATCCATATCAATGGGAAAGGAGAATTTAAACACAAATATGTGGATAATGTTCTTTTAGTAAAAACAGTTACCAGCAAAACAGTTGAAGTAATTGCCAAAGCCAGCAATCTAACACCCATTTGGCAAAAGTCGAAAGAAGAATGGGAAGAAATACAATCCAAAATTACCTATGACGGTGTTGGGTTAAAAAAACTCTTTCCTAATGGACATTATTTTCTTTTTGTTCATTATGAAGTAAAAA
>JAFWRB010000181.1 GCA_017508845.1 Neisseriaceae bacterium
AAAAAATCTTCGTTTTTCTTCGTAAATGAAAAAAATGACGCATAACAGCAAAATTTGTTATCGCATAAAACGCAAAAATAGGCGATAATACACGGCAATTTTAACAAACACATTTCAACAACACTCAAACTTTAAGGAGTTCTTATAATGAGCCATATCAAAGTGCCTACTGAAGGTCAAAAAATCGTTCCCGGTCAAGCCATTCCAGACCAACCTATTATTCCCTATATCGAGGGAGATGGTATCGGTGTTGATATTACCCCTGTGATGATTGATGTGATTGACGCTGCTGTGGCAAAAGCCTACGGCGGTGCGAAAAAAATTCACTGGATGGAAGTGTTTGCAGGCGAAAAAGCCACGCGTGTTTATGGCGATAATGTGTGGTTGCCCGAAGAAACGCTTGCCGCACTGAAAGAATATTCGGTGTCCATCAAAGGTCCGATGACCACGCCTGTGGGCGGCGGTATTCGTTCGCTGAATGTCGCTTTGCGTCAAGAATTGGATTTGTATCAATGCGTGCGTCCTGTGCGTTATTTTAACGGCGTGCCGTCTCCATTGAAAGACCCGTCCAAAACCAATATGGTGATTTTCCGTGAAAATACCGAAGATATTTACGCAGGTATTGAATGGGAAGCCGAAACGCCTGATGCGAAAAAAGTCATCGCCTTTTTGCAAGGTGAAATGGGCGTGAAAAAAATTCGTTTCCCAGAAACATCAGGCATAGGCATTAAACCTGTGTCCAAACAAGGCACACAACGCTTGGTGCGTGCCGCCATTCGTTATGCGATTGATAACGACCGCAACTCGGTTACCATTGTGCATAAAGGCAATATTATGAAATTTACCGAAGGCGGTTTCCGTGATTGGGCGTATCAAGTTGCCAAAGAAGAATTTGGTGCAACGCTCATCGGTGCTGGTCCTTGGTGCGAATTTAAAAATCCGAAAACGGGTAAAAATATTGTCGTCAAAGACGCTATTGCAGACGCATTCTTGCAACAAATCTTGTTGCGTCCTGCGGAATACGATGTGATTGCCACTTTGAATTTGAATGGCGACTATATTTCGGACGCTTTGGCTGCCCAAGTAGGCGGTATTGGTATTGCACCAGGTGCGAATATTTCTGACCAATATGCTGTGTTTGAAGCCACACACGGCACCGCTCCGAAATACGCAGGTCAGGACAAGGTTAATCCAGGTTCGTTGATTTTATCGGCAGAGATGATGTTGCGTCATTTAGGCTGGAAAGAAGCAGCCGATTTAGTGATTGCTGCTATGGAAAAAGCCATTGGCGACAAACAAGTAACTTATGACTTCGCACGCTTAATGGACGGTGCAAACGAAATTTCTTGCTCGGCATTCGGCAAGGCGATGATTGAAAGAATGTAATTTCTTTTGATTATTAAATATTAAATATTAAAAACCCTTTCAGGCAGCCTGAAAGGGTTTTATTATAGGGTTTTCCAGTAGCCTGAAAGAGCAAAAGAACTGTCATTTTGTAAAACAACATTAATTATAACATTTTGATTAAAAAGAAGATTTAAGTAATACTCTAAATCACAAAAAATAAAGAAAACGCTTCTTGCCCGTTCTGAACAGAAACCAAAGAATAACCAAAAGC
This sequence comes from Neisseriaceae bacterium, assembly GCA_017508845.1. GTDB lineage: Bacteria > Pseudomonadota > Gammaproteobacteria > Burkholderiales > Neisseriaceae > RGIG9985. The sequence goes on from JAFWRB010000181.1 coordinate 1,619, forward strand.
ATCCTTGCGAAGGATAGAATATGAAGTCAAATACATGAATATTCACCTAACAAATGGATTAAGTTAATCCTATTTGTAGGGAATACATAAGGGTATCCTATCCTTAAAAACGACAATACAAAAAGTTTTTCAGGTTGCCTAAATAGCTTTTTGCATTGTCGTTGTTCTTGGATAGGTTACCTGAATAAATCGGCTATGCCAATTTACTCGAAGATTGTTTCGCATCGAACTTTGTTCAATACTTGCAATGACGATTTCGGTTTCAGGTTATTTGAGAAAAATATCGAATTGTTATCTAAAACAGACAATATTTGTTAGTGACTTGTTGCTTACAAATATGTCGCCCAGAGCGTTATCGAAGGGTTTCGTTTTGCTTGATAAGGAAAAACCAAATCACTTCTCACCACTAATTACTCACTGTGAAAACTCATTTCCCCATAAAAATGTTAAAATTCTTTCTTTTTAAATCGTTCAGGCAGCCTGAAAATTTTTATTATGGACAAAATTCTCATTCTTGACTTTGGCTCGCAGGTGAGCCAACTGATTGCACGGCGTGTGCGTGAGGCAAGCGTTTATTGCGAAATGCACGCTTATGATTATTCACTCGAACAAATTAAAGCCTTTAATCCAAAAGGCATTATTCTTTCTGGCGGTCCTAATTCCGTGTATAACTCGGACTACCAAGCCGACCCTGAAATTCTCAATCTTGGCGTGCCTGTTTTGGGTATTTGCTATGGTATGCAGTGGATTGCACATACATTAGGCGGAAAAGTTGCCGCTGGCAATCAGCGAGAATTTGGTTATGCGTCTGTTGCGGTTGATAAAAACGCTTTAACGGACGGCATCGCTGACAACAATCAGTTAGATGTGTGGATGAGTCACGGCGATAAAGTATCTGTGCTACCTGAAAATTTTGTGAGCGTGGCTCATACGCCGTCTTGTCCTGTGGCGATTATGGAAAATCGTGAGAAAAAAATTTACGGCGTGCAGTTTCACCCCGAAGTAACGCACACCCCACGCGGCAAGGATATTTTGAACCGCTTTGTGTTAGATATTTGCGGGGCGAAACCTGAATGGACAATGCCGAATTTTATTGAAGAGGCGGTAGCGAAAATTCGTGCCACAGTAGGCTCGGACGAAGTGATTTTGGGTTTATCGGGCGGCGTGGATTCTTCGGTTGCGGCGGCATTGATTTATAAGGCAATCGGTTCGCAATTAACTTGCGTATTTGTTGATCACGGTTTATTGCGTTTGAATGAAGCGGACAATGTGTTGAAAATGTTTTCAGGCAAGTTATCGGCAAATATTATTCACATTAACGCCGCTGACAAATTTATGTCGAAATTACAAGGCATTA
>JAFWRB010000182.1 GCA_017508845.1 Neisseriaceae bacterium
AAGCGATTGCAGACGGCACAGTGGCATACGCTGGCGAAGAACTGAAAGGTTATGGCAAAACGATTGTAATACGCCACAACAATGCTTTAATGAGCACCTACTCACACAATAAAACGCTATTGGTCGGTGTCGGTCGAAAAGTGCAAAAAGGACAAACCATCGCCGAAATAGGACGCGACAAAAACGGGCAAACGCTGTTGCATTTTGAAATACTCATCAACAATAGCCCTGTTAATCCTGTGGAATACTTGCCCAAGCAGTGAGCAGGCATGGGGTGGGCAACTCGCCTGCCACGCCTTTTCATTCAAAGTTTCAGGCAGCCTGAAAACCTTGTGTCGGCACGGTTTCACCGTTATGAAATATTAACACTTTTTCAGGCAGCCTAAACGCACATAGGCGAAATTGTTCGGGCACAAATGACGATTGTGGCAAGCGGGTTTTCCACAATGCCCCAATCGAAAAATCAATACAAAAAACATTTTTCTTTTTGCCTAACCAGTGGTTTGGCGGTTCTGAAAATAACTGATTGTTATTTTTATAAAAATCCCATTGTCGCCAATAATGCCCGATGACCACAGGAATATCGTCTTCGTAATTATCCCACCAAGTATCACGCGTTACAAAACGCCAACGCCCTGCGGCGTAAAACGGCTTATCTGCCGCCTTTTCTGTGCCACAAGAAACCGCTCGCATAGGGTGTGCGTTTCCGTGATACAAATCATACGCCCCCACAGCAGGCAGATAAGGCATAGCAAAATGCTCATCTCGATTGTGCTGATGATAAAACGCGTGTTCTTTTTGATAATCGGCATACCACGCCTGATTTTTTTCTTCCGCTCGGGCTTTTTGGCGTAATTGACTGAATGCTGTTTTTGCGTCCATATCACCTAATTTTCTAATCAATTCTATTTTTTCAGGCAGCCACGCCGCGTGAATAATGCGTAAATTTTTATTTTCTAATGCAACAGGCAAGGTATTCAAATAATGGATTATTTCTTCTTTTTCTTTATCCGTTGCTATTTTATATTGAAGATAACGGTGTTTTTCTCGTTCTCTTTGGCGTTCAAAAAACCAGCCCGCCCCGTCTTTGGGGTCGTTATTGAGTAAGTTTAATTCGTGATTACCCAAAATGGCTAAATGCCCATTATCGGTAAGTTGCCCGATACGCCGAACAACCGCAGGACTATCCACGCCCCTATCGACAAAATCGCCCACAAACACCAAACGGCGATTTTCAGGGTGTCTGCCCATTTCATCATACCCCAAATGCCGCAACAAAGCGTTCAAAGCGTCAATTTCGCCGTGAATATCGCCGACAATATCAAGAGAGCAATCAGGTAAGGGTTGAATTAAAGACATTATTTTTTCCTTATTGAGTGTGTTGCAGGCTGCCTGAAAGTATCCATTTTAAAACAAAAAACACCTTTCAGGCTGCCTGAAAAGTGTTTTATTCCATCACATTATTGCTAAGCCGACTTTTTATCGTCATCAATATACACCAATTTGGGTGCTTGTTTTTTGTCGATAACGGCTTTATTCACAATGACTTGGGCAATGTTTTTGTGGTCAGGTAAAGTGTACATTGTGTCTAACAGCACATCTTCTAACACCGAACGCAAGCCCCGGGCTCCCGTTTTGCGTTCTTGGGTGATTTTGGCAATGGCTCGGAGTGCTGACGGTTGTATTTCTAACTGCACGCCCTCCATCGCAAACAGGGCTTGGTATTGTTTCACCAAAGCGTTTTTCGGTTGGGTGAGAATATTCACTAATGCGTCTTCGTCCAACTCTTCCAAAGTGGTCAGCACAGGCAAGCGACCGATTAACTCGGGGATTAAGCCGAATTTGATTAAGTCTTCGGGTTCAACTTGGGAAAAGATTTTGCCAATGTCTTCCGCCTCAACTTTGCTCACCACTTCTGCACCAAAACCGATTCCGCCTTTTTCGGAACGGCGGCGAATGATTTTTTCCAAGCCGTCAAATGCTCCGCCGCAGATAAATAGGATATTAGAAGTGTCGATATTGATGAAGTCTTGGTTTGGGTGTTTGCGTCCGCCTTGTGGGGGAACGGACGCAACCGTGCCCTCAATCAATTTGAGCAAGGCTTGTTGCACGCCTTCGCCCGATACATCGCGGGTAATGCTGGGGTTTTCGCTTTTGCGAGCGATTTTGTCGATTTCGTCAATATAAACAATGCCTTTTTGGGCTTTTTCGACATTAAAATCGCAGGTATTGAGCAATTTGGTTAAAATTTGCTCGACATCTTCGCCCACATAACCTGCTTCGGTGAGCGTAGTTGCGTCTGCCATAACAAACGGCACTTCTAATTTGCGTGCCAGTGTTTGGGCAAGCAGGGTTTTACCTGAACCAGTAGGGCCGATGAGCAAAATATTGCTTTTGGCAATTTCCACATTATCAGGGGCTTTGGGGTATTGCAGGCGTTTGTAGTGGTTATAAACCGCCACTGCCAGCGTTTTTTTGGCTTTTTCTTGACCGATAACATAATCGTCCAAGTGTTTGGCAATTTCGTTGGGCGTGGGCAGCGGGGCTCCGCTTTCGATTGAAGTAACAGAACTTTGCGGCGTAGGATTGACCGCCTCGTCAAACAGAGCGTTACATTCGTTAATACACTGGTCGCAAATGCAGGCTTTTTTGCCTTCAATCAGCATTTCGACATCGGATTCTAATTTGCCACAAAAGTCGCATTTTTTTTGGTCGCTCATTTTACTTATGCTTTCGTATCGTTATGATTTGAAATAACTTTATCGACTAAACCGTATGAGGCGGCTTCATCTGCCGACATAAAGTTATCGCGGTCGGTGTCTTTTTCTAAATCAGCCAAAGAACGACCTGTATGTTCAGCCATTAACTGATTGAGTTTTTGTTTGATTTTTAGAAGTTCTTTGGCGTGAATTTCAATATCGGACGCTTGCCCTGATAAACCGCCTAACAAGGGTTGATGAATCATAATGCGGCTATTAGGCAGAGCAAAGCGTTTGCCTTTTGCCCCTGCGGACAGAAGAAACGCACCCATACTGGCGGCTTGCCCCAAGCACAAGGTTGCCACATCGGGTTTGATGAAATTCATCGTGTCGTAAATCGACAAGCCTGCGGTAACCGAACCGCCAGGCGAGTTGATATACAAATAAATGTCTTTATCAGGATTTTCGCTTTCTAAAAACAGCAACTGAGCAACCACTAAATTAGCGGTTTCATCGGTTACAGGACCTACCATAAACACAATGCGTTCTTTAAGCAAACGAGAGTAAATGTCATACGCACGCTCACCACGACCGCTTTGCTCCACGACCATAGGCACTAACATATTGTCGATACTGTTGTTTAACATCAGGAAAATCCTTTCGTTTGAATGAATTTTGTTGTTTTCAGGCTGCCTGAAATGATTTCGGTTAATCAAACCATTTCAGGCATACAACATCATTACAACGGAGCCATACCGCCGTACATCACTTCGTCAAAAGTCATCGGTTTTTCAAGCACTTTTACTTTGCCCAAAACCAAATCAACCAAGTTATTTTCTAACGCCACATTCGCAAATTCGTTGTGGCGTTTGGTATCTTTCATATACCACTCAATCACTTCGTTCGGTTCTTCAAAGTTTTGTGCGTAATCTGCCACAGCGGCACGGATTTGTTCTTCATTCGGCATTAACTTACCGTCACATTGACGGTCTAACTCGCCGATAATCAAGCCGATTGCCACAGTGCGTTTGGCACGGTCGGCAAAAATTTCATCAGGCAAATTGCCCAAACCTTTGGTATCCATACCGCGAGATTTCCACTCGGCAACGGTGTCTTCACGCAGGTTAGCGATTTGGTCGGCAACAAGTTTTTTCGGCACATCAAAAACGATATTATCAACCAAAACATTGATTACATTTTGCTTGGTAATGCTGTCGGTGCGGCGTTTTACTTCACGGCCGATATTTTTCTTAATTTCTGCTTTCATTTCTGCCACATCACCGCTTGCCACGCCCAATGCTTTGGCAAAAGCGTCATTGACTTCGGGCAGAATGCTTTCGGCAACGCTTTTGACGGTAATATTGAATACAGCAGTTTTGCCTGCCACATCTTTACCGTGATAATCTTCGGGAAATTCCACAGAAACGAATTTGCTTTCGTTTTCTTTCATACCGACAACACCTGCTTCAAATTCAGGCATCATCGTTTTTTCGCCCAAAACAAAGGGATAGTTTGTTGCTGTGCCGCCGTCAAACGCCACGCCTTCGATTTTGCCTTCAAAGTCGATAATCACACGGTCGCCATTTTTCGCTTCGCGTTCCACGTGGTTGTAGGTAATACGTTGTTTGCGTAGCACTTCAATGGTTTTTTCCACATCAGCGTCTGTTACTTCGGCAACCGCTTTTTGTACTTCCTTATCGGACAAATCGGGAATAACAATTTCGGGGAAAGTTTCGTAAATAGCGGCGATTTTCACCACTTTTTCATCGTCTTGATTTTCTTCAACTTCCAAACTTTGCAAGGCGGCAACTTTTAATTGTTCTTCGCCTGCCACACGGAAAAACGAATCCACGGCGGTATCGTTTAACACATCGTTTTGAATGCTGTATCCGTAGATTTTTTCAATCATAGACAAGGGGGCTTTGCCTGGACGGAAACCGTCAATACGAGCCTTTTTTTGTTGTTTTTTCAATCGTTTAGCAACTTCGGCACGGATTTCTTCCCAAGCCAAAGACAACACAATTTTGCGTTCCAAACCTTCTAAATTTTCGACAGAAATTGCCATATTTGATATAACCTTTTATGTTGATTAAAATAAAGCGGTAGATTCTAACATATTTTTAACGGATACTTTTAAAATTGATTGATTTCAGGCTGCCTGAAACGAAAGCCGTGTCATTGCAACACGACATAAACGATATGCCCATAAAGATTAAGGAACTTCCAAAAATTAAAAAACTTAAAACAATCGGTTTTATTTTTAACAAACGGATTTGTTCGCACCTAACGGTGCTCACGATATTTATTTATCAATATCATATAGTTAATAAGCGAACACCGTTAGGTGTGAGCAAATCCGTTTGTTTATTTAAAAAATGGACAAATTGTTGTCAATTTGAATTTTTACAATATTTTTTCAGGTTGCCTGAAATTTATTTTTTATAAACACTGAAAAAACAAAGGCTTAAATTATGGAAAAAGTAAATATCACCCTACCCGAAACTTGGCTTTTTGAAACCGTTTTGCCTGTGCGTATCGGCGACATTAACTACGGCAACCATTTGGCAAATGACGCGGTGCTGCGTCTTGCCCACGAGGTGCGATTGCAGTTTTTAACCGCACATCATTACAGCGAAATGAATGTCGAAAACGCGGGCTTAATTATGGCAAACGCCGTTATTCAGTTTATCAATCAAGCGTTTTACGGCGATGAACTGCTGTGCAAAATCGGTTTTGGACACATAGGCAAAACCAGTTTTGACCTGATTACACAAATGATACGCCCAAAAGACAACAAGGAAATCGCCCGCATTAAAACAGGTATGGTGTGCTTTGATTACGCACAACAAAAGGTACAAGCCATACCGCAGGCGTTTTTGCAGTTAGCAATGAGCAGTGAGTAGTTATTTCGTTTTGCCTTACGACAAAACAATTTATGTTTCGATAACGCTTCGATTTTGCTTTAACTTCGTTTCAGGCTGCCTGAAAGCACTTCCCGTGCAGTGAATTTGTCATTGCGAGCCGTGCCGTAAGCACGGCTCGCAATGACGACAAAGGTTTCAGGCAGCCTGAACGCTTTTTTCTTAATACTTTCCACTATTTTTATTCACAATCACACCGTTTTTATCCTAAATAAAAACTGTTGCTTTTTTGCCACAGCAAAAAAAAAAAAAAAAAATGAAATCAGTAACTTACATAAAAATCAATAAAACCTAAACTAAAAAATGTCGAATTTAATTTATTTTCGACAAATTTTTTGCTATAAGTAGGTTTCCGATTATTTTTCATATCAAAGAAAGGAATGGACTGTGGAAAGTCTTGTTCTCATTATCCAGTTACTGGTTTGGGCTGGCTGTATTTACGGCTGTTATGCGTTAGCAAAGAAAAACGGACGCTCGGTGCCTTTGGCAATTGTGATGGGCGTTTTGTTTAGCGTTTTCGCTTTGATTGTATATGCCCTAATCGGCGAGAAAAAGTAATTATTTCAAACCGTTAAAAAACACCGTTGTAAAAACAACGGTGTTTTTTCGTTTCAGGCAGCCTGAAACAAAGTTTAAGCATAAGCCAAAACTTTTACCCACGCCGCCAAGTGGTTTCACCCGCTTTGTCTTCTAATATAATCCCCTGCTCTGCTAATTCATCACGAATACGGTCAGATTCTGCCCAGTTTTTGTTTTTGCGTGCTTCGCTTCTTTGGCTAATCAAAGCATTGATTTCGTCATCAGATAAACCTTTGCTCGCTCCTGCTTGTAAAAACGCTTGCGGATTTTGTTGTAACAAACCTAATAATCCGCCTAATGCTTTCAGGCAGCCTGAAAGGTGTGCGTCGTGCGTTTTATTCACTTCATTTGCTAATTCAAACAACACCGCAATCGCATTGACGGTATCAAAATCATCGTTCATCGCCTGATAAAATTTTTGCGTATAACGATTAGCGTTGTCATGCAAGGCAAAATCGGCAGGTTCTGTGTTGTTTAACGCCGTATAAAGCCGTGTTAGACTGGCGTTTGCGTCCGTTAAATGTGCGTCCGAATAATTTAATGGACTGCGATAATGAGCACGCAAAATAAAAAACCGCACCACTTCGGGCTTAAATTTTTCCAAAACTTCTCGAATGGTGAAAAAATTGCCCAAAGATTTCGACATTTTTTCGTTATCTACACGAATAAAACCGTTGTGTAGCCAGTATGTTACATGCGAATGGGTGCGATTTGTTGCACCGCAACTTTGGGCAATTTCGTTTTCGTGATGCGGAAATTGTAAATCCGCACCGCCGCCGTGAATATCAAATGTTTCGCCAAAAATCGTATTGCCCATCGCCGAACATTCAATATGCCAGCCAGGTCTGCCCTTACCCCAAGGACTGTCCCAAAACGGTTCATTTGCTTTGGCGGCTTTCCACAACACAAAATCCAAAGGGTCTTGCTTGTGGCTATCCACTTCCACACGCTCGCCCGCACGCAAATCGTCCAAACTTTTGCCTGATAACCTGCCATATTCGGCAAATTCCCGCACACGATAATACACATCGCCATTTGCCGCAGGATAGGCTTTACCGTTTGCAATCAAACGGTTAATCATATCAATCATTTGCTCGATATGCTCTGTGGCTTTGGGTTCCACATCAGGCGGCAAAACGCCCAAAGCGGCAGCATCTTCATTCATCGCCTTAATAAATCGAGCGGTCAAATCGCTGATATTTTCACCGTTTTCCGCTGCCCGTTTGATGATTTTGTCGTCAATATCGGTGATATTGCGGACATACGATAAAGCGTCTTTGCCATACAATTCACGCAACCAGCGAGCAATCATATCAAACACAACCATCACCCGTGCGTGCCCAAGATGACAGTAGTCATACACCGTCATACCGCATACATACATCTGAATTTTGTGCGGATTATGGGGAATAAATGGCTCTTTCTCTTTGGAAAGCGTGTTGTATAAGTAAAGCGTCATTTTTCAGGCTGCCTGAATGGGGTCAAATGGGGGATTATAAGGTATTTGCGTAAATTTTGCGGCGGATTTGATTTTTCAGGCTGCCTGAAAACTCTATTTCCCCAAAATATCTCCTATTCGCATTTCGTTGCCATTTAAAAAATCTGCCACAGCCATTTTGCGGCTTCCTGCTGCTTGGACTTCCAAAATTTGAATGACTTTATTGTCCCCTGTGGCAACGCAAATGCCGTTTTCATCGGCTTGGATAATTGTGCCCGCAGGTTTATCGGTGCTTATATTTTTCAGGCAGCCTGAAAATATTTTCAGCACGCTACCTTGATAAACCGTTTTTGCCACAGGAAACGGATTAAACGCACGAATTTGGCGGTCAATGTGGTTGGCGGTTTGTTTCCAGTCAATAAGTGCTTCGTCTTTGCCGATTTTTTTGGCGTAAGTAATGCCGCCTGTGGGTTGCGGTTGTCGTTTCACATTCGGCAACTGTTGTAAAACCGCAACAATATCTTTTGCACCTTGAATCATCAGTTTATCGTGCAATGTGGCAGCGGTATCGGTGCTGTCAATGTCAATCACCGAGCGGTGCAAAACATCGCCTGTATCAAGCCCTTCGTCCATTTGCATAATGCAAATGCCCGTTTGTTTGTCCCCCGCTTCAATCGCTCTTTGAATGGGAGCGGCACCACGCCAGCGTGGCAAAAGGGACGCGTGAATATTCAGGCAGCCTAATTTAGGCATATCCAAAACCGCTTTGGGCAATAATAAACCGTAAGCGGCAACAACCATAACATCGGCTTGATAAGACAATAAGGCTGCCTGAATATCGGCGTTTTTCAGCGTTTCAGGCTGCCTGACGGGTAAATTTAACTTTAACGCCACTTCTTTGACCGCAGACGGTTTCAAATGCATACCCCGCCCTGCGGGACGGTCAGGTTGCGTTAAAACACACACCACTTCGTGTTCTTCTGCAATGGCTTTTAAGGCAGTTGCCGCAAAAGGCGGCGTGCCTGCGAAAATGACTTTCATTCGTTATCCTTTTCTTTGGCTAACTTCTTCATTTTAATGATAATTCTGTTCTGCTTTAAGCGAGATAAATATTCCACAAAAACCTTGCCCTTTAAGTGGTCTAATTCGTGTTGAATACACACCGCCAAAAGCCCGTCTGCGTTCAAGGTAAAAGGCTTGCCGTTTTCATCTAACGCTTCAACCGTAATTTCCGCCGCCCGTTTGACTTTATCAAACACACCAGGCACCGACAAACAGCCTTCTTCATACACCTGCTCGCCTGATTGTTGCGTGATTTTGGCGTTGATAAACACACGCAAATCATTGCGTTCTTCGGATAAATCCATCACCACAATTTGCTGATGAATATTCACCTGCGTTGCCGCCAAACCAATACCCTTCGACGCATACATCGTTTTCGCCATATCAGACACAATGTGGCGAATTTGGTCATTGACTTCCGCCACAGGTTGTGCAACCGTGTGCAATCGGGGGTCTGGGTATTTCAAAATATCGAGAATTGCCATAAAATATTCTTCCAATCTTGCCTAATTTTGGTAAAAAATTAACACAATTTGCCCATAAATGAAAAAAAATGTTTAATTTAGTGGTAATATTTCCACAATGTAGTATATGATTACAGCGTAATCTATGACACCTTATAAAAATCCAGTAAAGGGAATCATCATTATGAAAAAACCCATTATAACCTTGCTTTGTGCAATGAGTTTAGCAATTTCCGCACCCTCTTTGGCTTTAACCGTCAAAAAAGGGGCTCCTGAACGCTACACAGTGAAGAAAGGCGATACACTGTGGGGCATTTCTGGTATGTACCTCAATCAACCTGGTCAATGGCCAGAGTTGTGGGGTATGAACAAATCACAAATCAAAAACCCACATCTGATTTATCCAGGTCAAGTGTTGGTTTTAACTTATGACGCACAAGGTCGCCCACGCTTGGGCGTTGAAGGTGCAAACACCGCTGGCGGTCGTGGTCAAAGCATTAAGTTGCGTCCAGGTATGCACGATGTGACAGGTGGTTACAGCATAGAAACCTTGCCAATGGGCTTGATTCGTAGTTTCATGGAACACCCCAAAGTCATTCCTGTTGAAGAAACCAACACCGCACCGCAATTAGTGGCAGGTCCTGACAAACGCTTGTTGTACTCCGTAGGCGACCGTGTATATGGCGACAAACAAGGCGAATCGGGTCGTTATTTAACTTACCGCATCACAGGTCCTGTGATTGACCCTGACACCAAAGAAGTTTTGGGTCAAGAAGTGGTGTATAGCGGTGAAGTAGCAACGCTGATGTCTCGCAATGGCGGACCAAAAGTACAACAAACGGCAGCCGAAGCGGAACAATTAGGTGAAGGCGAACGCTATCATCAAATCAACGGCATTATGAAAGCCCCTGCAACAGTAGCACAACCGTTTGAAATCACCAAGGTGGTGTCTGAAATCAACGAAGGCGATCGTTTAAAATATGTTCCTATGGGTAGCCACGAACGCTTTAACTTTGCACCACACAATCCACAAGTGGAAGTGAAAGCTCGTGTGATTCGTATTTTTAATGGTGTGAGCGAGGCAGGTCAAAACCAAACCATTTTGCTCAATCGTGGCGAACGCGATGGTTTGGATCGTGGCACGATCATCAGTGTATATAAGAATCACAAAGCCGTAAAACGCACCGAAGATGGCAAAACCAAATATGTGGTTATTCCTGCCGAAGAAATCGGTCAAGCCATGGTATATATGACCAGTGACCGCATTGCATACGCATTATTGATGAACACCACTAACGAAACGTCTACGGCGACTTGGCAGGTAATCCTGGCCAAGATTTGGAAGACTTAAACTTCCCACCCGAAGCCGCTTTAAATCAAGGTGCGGGTGCAATTTACAACCACTAATCGTGTGTTAAAGATAAAAGGCGTGTGCTGGGCATACGCCTTTGTTTTTTCAGGCTGCCTGAAAAGTTTTAACGCAATGCCTAATGGCATTTCCATTATCCATCATTTTTCGAGAAAAATATGCTTCATCGTGATGATTTATATCGCTATTTAACCGTTGCCCTAACGCCTTATTTAGGGCCGATTTCGTTTGCGATGTTGATGAAACGATTGGGGTCGATTGATACTATTTTAAAAGCATCAGCCGATGAATTAAAGCCGTGTTTGGAACAAGCAGATAAGGCTTTGCCTTTATTGCAGAATCGTACGGCGGAAAAATCGGCGGAATGTGCGATGGTGTGGTTAGAAAAAGGTCAAAATCGCTCGATTTTAACGCTTTTGGACACTGATTATCCGTTGAGTTTGGCACAAGGCATGCGTCCGCCGCCTGTGTTGTTTTTGCATGGCAATATTCAATTACTGCAACAGCCTAAAATTGCCATTGTGGGAAGTCGTAAAGCCACGCCGCAGGCGGTGCACATTGCCAAGCAGTTTGGGCAAGCATTGTCTGAACAAGGTATTACGGTTGTGTCAGGATTTGCGGACGGCATTGACGCGGCGGCTCATCAGGGGGCGTTGTTGGGCAAAAACAGCACGATTGGCGTTTTGGGTACGGGCATTGACATTGTTTATCCTGCCAAAAATCAGGATTTGGCGGTAGAAATGTCGCAAACGGGTTTGTTGTTGTCGGAATTTCCGCTCAATACCACGCCTGTGGCAAAAAACTTTCCCCGCAGAAATCGCTTGATTGCCGCACTCGGTGTGGGCACTGTGGTGATTGAAGCGGCAGAACGATCGGGTTCGTTAATCACAGCACGATTAGCAGGCGAATTGGGACGCGATGTGATGGCAGTGCCTGGTTCGATTTTTAATCCGCAAAGTGCAGGTTGCCACAAGTTAATTCGCGATGGGGCGGCTTTGGTTACGAGTGCGGCAGATATTTTGGCTGAATGCGAACACGCTTTATCTGCTTTCAGGCTGCCTGAAAATCAAAACAAGGCAAACCAAGACCTTTTCAGGCAGCCTGAAACTGTGGCTATTGCAAATACAAGGCAGCCTGAAAAAATAAATCATAAAAATCCAAAAGAACCATCTTTCAGGCAGCCTGAAACGCTTGATAATACTGAAAAAAATCGCATTTTACAGGCTATGGGTTTTGACCCCATTCACCCAGATACATTAGCACAGCACTTGCAAATGCACCCTGCAAACTTGTATGCTATATTATTGGATTTAGAATTAGACGGCATTATTGCCACTACTTCTAATGGATTTTACCAAAGATTACAATAAGTTAGTATGAATACACCAAACACCACACCGATGTTTGAAGTCTTTTCGACTTTATTTGATTATTTTCGTGAAAGCGAAGAAGTGTCGCATGAAGCGATTTTGGCACATTTAATTGCCGCAGGGCACGACCCTTGGGAGATTGGTTGTGCGGCAAATTGTTTGGACGCTTTGTTTGGCAAACAAATGAACGAAACACAACTGAATACGGTATCACCCAAAGCCATTCGCATTTTCACGCCAGAAGAGCAAAATATTCTGCCGCCAGCGGTGCGAGATTTCTTGCATCTTGTGGGCAGAACTGGCGAAATTCAGTTTGCCGAACGAGAACGCTTAATTCACGCTTTAATGAACTTGCCTGACGATGAAATCACGGTAGAAAACGCCAAGTTGTTAATGTTGATTCGCTTAAACAATGCGGTTGATTCGCTGTCATTAGAAACAGGCGAAAAATTATTAAATGTGTTTGATGATAAAACGATTGTGCATTGAGTTTTTTCAGGCAGCCTGAAAAAATAGGGTCAAGCAGATACAATTGTTTGACTATATAACATTTAGGTTATTATAATCATCTCAATAAGGGAACAATTTTGTATCAAATTTACTTTTACAAAGACCGCAAAGGCGTTGAACCTGTGGCTGAATATTTGCAAGAATTATCGGCTAAAAACGGCAAAGACGCTCGCATTAAACTGAACAAAATTCGTGATTGTGTCAAATCGTTGAGTAGATACGGCACTTATGTGGGCGAGCCTGTGGTCAAACATTTAGAGGGTGAAATTTGGGAATTGCGTCCTTTGGAAAATCGCATATTATTTGCCGCTTGGACAGGCAAAAGTTTTGTATTGTTGCACCATTTTGTGAAAAAAACACAAAAAACGCCAAAACGAGAAATCGAAATTGCCAAACGCAGATTGCAAAATTTTAAAGAAAGGAATTTACAATGGAAAAATTAACTTCGTGGGACGAATTTGAAAAAACAATTTTCACGCCAGAAGAAATTGCTGAAAGTGATTTGCGTGTGGCTTTAATCGGCGAACTCATTAAAGCTCGTGATGAGCAAGGTATTAGTCAAAAGGAATTAGAAAAATTAAGTGGTGTCAAACAGCCGTCTATCGCACGGTTAGAAAAATTGCACACCGACCCGCGTTTGCATACGCTGATTAAATTATTAGTGCCTTTGGGCAAAACTTTGGCGATTGTGCCATTAGAAACCGCAAAACAAAATTAACCATAGATTTTTCAGGCAGCCTGAAAATATAACACACTGAAAATACACACTTTTCAGGCAACCTGAAAGCATAAAATATTGTAGGAACCTATAAATATGAGCAAAAACCTATTGATTGTCGAATCGCCCAGTAAAGCCAAAACGCTGAAAAAATATTTAGGCAGAGATTTTGAAGTTTTAGCGTCTTATGGTCATATTCGCAATTTGGTACGCAAAGACGGTTCGGTTGATACCGAGAACGATTTTGCGATGAAATTTGAAGAAACGCCACGCAATAAAAAGTATGTGGAGGCGATTGTCAAAGCGGCCAAAGAGGCGGACACCATTTATCTCGCAACTGACCCTGACCGCGAGGGCGAGGCGATTTCTTGGCATTTGCAAGAAATTTTACGCGGCAAACGCGGTTTGGCGAAAAAGCCTATGCCCCGCGTGGAGTTTCACGAAATCACGCAAAAAGCGGTATTAGATGCAGTGGCGCACCCACGCGAAGTGTCTTTGCCTTTGGTTGAGGCCCAGCAGGCAAGAAGTGCTTTGGATTATCTTGTGGGTTTTAATTTATCGCCTTTGTTGTGGCGGAAGATTCGCACGGGTTTATCGGCGGGGCGGGTGCAAAGTCCTGCTCTGCGTTTGATTTGCGAGCGAGAAAACGAAATCAAAGCGTTTGTTGCCCAAGAATACTGGACAATTCATTTGGACAGTCATAAGGCAAAAGCCAAAATCACTGCCAAACTCACGCATTTTGACGGTAAAAAATTAGAACAATTTGATATTCCTGATGAAAAAACGCAGGAGAAAATTTCAGGCAGCCTGAAAGGCTTTGACACGGCAACCGTTGAGAATATTGAAAAGAAAAAGAAATCTCGCAATCCTGCTGCACCTTTTACCACTTCGACTATGCAACAAGAGGCGGTGCGTAAATTGTCGATGACCACCGACCGCACGATGAAAACCGCACAGCAGTTGTATGAAGGCATTGATGTGGGCAGTGGCACCACAGGTTTAATCACCTATATGCGTACCGACAGCGTTAATTTAGCGGCGGACGCTGTGGCTGAAATTCGGCAGTATATTGCAGAAAAATTAGGCGAAGAATATTTGCCTAAATCCGCAAATTTATACAAAACAAAATCCAAAAACGCCCAAGAGGCACACGAAGCCATTCGCCCCACTTCGGTTTTTCGCACGCCTGAAATGGTGAAACCCTATTTATCGGCAGACCAGTTTAAACTTTACCGTATGATTTGGCAACGCACGGTTGCGTGTCAAATGGCAGCGGCAAAATTTGATGCGACAACCGTTGATTTAGGCTTGGGCAAGGGCATTTTCCGTGTATCGGGGCAAGTGCAAACCTTTGCAGGCTTTTTATCGGTATATGAAGAGGGTAAGGACGACACCGAAGACGAAGATTCAGCACGGCTGCCTGAACTTAAAGTGGGCGAAACCTTGCCTTGCGATAAAGTATATGGCGAACAGCATTTCACCCAAGCACCGCCCAGATATTCCGAAGCGTCTTTGGTTAAAGCATTAGAAGAGTTTGGCATAGGCAGACCATCGACTTATGCAGGCATTATCAGCACATTAAAAGACCGAGAATATGTGGTGATTGACCAAAAACGCTTTATTCCCACCGACACAGGCGATATTGTCAATAAATTTTTAACCGAACATTTTACGCAATATGTCGATTACGACTTCACCGCGAAAATGGAAAATCAATTAGACGAAATCGCACAAGGCAAAAAGCAACGCATTCCCGTCATGCGTGCGTTTTGGAAGAATTTTTCGCAACAAGTCAAAGAAAAAGCGGGCATTGAGCGAGCCAAAATCACCACCGAAGATATGGACGAATCTTGTCCTGAATGTGGCAAAAAGTTACAAATGAAATTTGGCAGACGCGGCAAATTTGTGGCTTGCACGGGGTATCCCGAATGCAATTACACCCGCAGTGCCAAACTCACCGCCGAAGAGGCTGCCCAAGCAGCACAAGCCGAAGCCGAAGCGGTTGAAGGGCGAGAATGTCCCAAATGCGGCGGCAAATTAGTTTATAAACAAGGCAAATACGGCAAATTTATCGGCTGTGCCGCATATCCCAAATGTAAGCACATTGAGCCTTTGGAAAAACCCAAAGACACAGGCGTTCATTGCCCCGAATGTGGCAAAGGGACGCTGGCTGAAAAGAAAAGCCGCTACGGCAAGATTTTTTACAGTTGCTCAACCTATCCTACCTGCACCTACGCCGTATGGAACCCACCAGTCGCCGAACCCTGCCCCAAATGCGGCAGCAAAATTCTCACCATAAAAACCACCAAACGGCGTGGCACAGAAAAAGTATGCCCTGTTAAAGAATGTGGATACAGCGTAGTAATTGAACCGCCTGTGAAAGCGTAATTGTATTTTTCAGGTTGCCTTTGAAAAGAAAAAATACTTTTCAGGCAGCCTGAAAGTTTTTTGAAATAGACAAAAAGGACATAAAATGAGTATCTTATTTTGCAATATCGGTTGGTCAGAAAAATATGACGGAGATCCTTTGGATAAACCAAAGGGCGGCGGCAGTCATAACGAAACAGGAATAGGACATGAAATTTATAATTTCAAACCTTTTAAAGGAGAGTGTTTTGGTTATGTGCAAACAAAGGGTTCAAAGAAAACAAAAGGAACAATTCATATTGAAAAACTCACGAATAATGCCAAAATAAATAAAAATCAAGAACAAATAGATAATGTTTTAGTGGTTTGGGTAGCAACAAAGCCTAATAAAGGCGGTAGATATATTATTGGTTGGTATAAGAATGCTACTGTTTATAGAAAACATCAATCTATTCCTAATGAAGTAATGCAAGACCAAGACAGAAAAAAAGAATTTAACAGTTTTTTTATTAGGTCTCATGATTTTTATTTGTTACCCATCAAAGATAGGACATATCCTATTAGTAAGGGAACTTTTGGACAAAACAATGTTTGGTATGGCAACGAAAATATCAACAAAAAAGTGGAAGAATATATAAAAAACAATTACAAATATAAAGAAGTACCTGAAATTGAAAATTTAGATACGGATAAGATTTATTGCACAGAAAGAGAAGCCATATTCAAGGCAAGAATAGGACAAAGTGAGTTTCGTGATAAACTAATAAAAAAATATAAGAAATGCTGTTTATGTGGTATAGAAAATAAAGAATTGCTGATTGCGAGCCATTTAAAACCTTGGCGTAAAAGCAATGATAAAGAAAAACTGGATATAAACAATGGGTTATTGCTTTGCCCTACGCATGATAAATTGATTGATAAAGGTTTAATTACTTTTTCTGAAAATGGTGATATTATCATTTCAGAATTATTAACAGATAATGATAAAAAATCAGTTAATGTTAATAAGACAACGAAAATTAAAGTAAATGATAAAAATCGTGATTATATTAACTATCATAGAGAAAATATTTTCAGGCAGCCTGAAAGATAATTTTTAAATGTCACACGGATTAGAGATTGCTTACGCAATCTTTTTATCAGAAAAACCGTTAGGTTTTTCCAATCCGTGTGATAATAAAAAAATTGAATGATTACAGTAAATTAAATAGTTTCAGGCAGCCTGAAATAACCAACAGAAAGCAAAAAATATGCCCACAATCACCGTATTACCGCACCCAGAATTGTGTCCGAATGGTGCAACCTTGCACAACATTGCCACAGGCACCAAAATTGTTGATGCCCTTTTAGACAACAATATTGAAATCGAACACGCCTGCGAAAAATCCTGTGCCTGCACCACTTGTCATATTATTGTGCGACAAGGCTTTTCATCGCTAAAAGACGCAAGCGATATTGAAGAAGACTTATTAGACCAAGCCTGGGGCTTGGAAGCAACATCAAGATTAAGTTGCCAAGCGTCTGTTGAAAAAGACGATTTAACGATTGAAATCCCCAAATACACCATTAACCACGCAAGAGAAGGTTGATTTTCAGTGAGCAGGCAACTTGCCCGCTACGCATTTTTCAGGCTGCCTGAAAAGTGTTAGGTGTAAAAAAACGGTATGTTTAATACCGTTTTCCATTTTCAGGCTGCCTGAAAACTCATTAAACTGCGTGGGCAAGAGATTGCCACATCTGACTTTCGTCAGGCTCGCAACGACACAACTGTAAGCGATAAACGCTTTCCGTTGTCTGTCGGTTTGCCCACCCTACCCGCTTATTTCTTCAAAATCTTCCTTGCACCACCCAATTCTGGGGCGGATAAAACGCCTGCTTGTTCCATAGCTTCAATCAGATTCGCGGCTCGGTTATAGCCTACGCGTAAATGCCGTTGCAAGGACGAAATCGAAGTTTTACGGGTTTCTAATACAAATTTCACCGCTTGGTCAAACAATTCGTCTTGATTGTCCCCGCCTGCAATGCCGCCAAAACCGTCCGCATTCTCGCCCATACCGCCGTCTAAAATGCCGTCTATATAGTTTGGTGCAGAGTGGCGTTTAATCCACGCCACAACTTCTAACACTTCATCGTCCGATAAAAACGCTCCGTGTATGCGTTGCGGATAGGCAGTGCCAGGCGGTAAAAACAGCATATCGCCCTGACCTAATAGGTTTTCTGCACCCATTTGGTCTAACACGGTGCGACTATCCACTTTGCTCGATACTTGGAACGCAATGCGTGTGGGAATGTTTGCTTTAATCAAACCCGTAATCACATCAACCGATGGGCGTTGTGTGGCTAAAATCAGGTGTATGCCTGCGGCTCTTGCCTTTTGTGCCAAACGCACAATGTATTCTTCCACTTTTTTCTTATCGCCCGTCATCATTAAATCGGCAAATTCATCTACCACCACCACGATAAACGGCAGTTTTTCCAAAGGCTCTGGATTATCAGGGTCAAGGCTAAATGGATTGGGAATATTTTGTTTTTTCTCAATGGCCTCCTGAATTTTTGCGTTAAAGCCCTCAATATTACGCACCCCCACATGGGCTAATAATTTATAGCGTTTATCCATTTCGGCAACGCTCCACGCCAAAGCGTTTGCGGCAAGTTTCATATCGGTAACCACAGGGCAAAGCAGGTGCGGAATGCCTTGATAAACGGACAACTCTAACATTTTAGGGTCTATCATAATAAAACGCACTTCGTCAGGGCGTGCTTTATACAACATCGACACAATCATCGAATTAACGCCCACCGATTTACCCGAACCCGTTGTACCTGCTACCAACAAATGCGGCATTTTTGCCAAATTCGCCACAACAGGCGTGCCTGCAATATCCTTGCCCAACGCCACCGTCAGTTTGGGCGTGCTTTTTTGGAAAACATCGGCTTCAAAGATTTCACGCAGACAAACGGTTTGACGATTGTCATTCGGCAATTCAATGCCCATTGTGTTTTTGCCCTCAATGGTTTCCACAATACGCACGCTTTGTAAGGATAAAGACCGTGCCAAATCCTTGCCTAAACCCACAATCTGACTGCCTTTAACACCTTGTGCAGGCTCGATTTCGTAGCGTGTAATCACAGGACCTGCGGTTGCTTTGACCACTTTCACGCCGATACCAAACTCGTTTAATTTGGTTTCGATTTGTGTGGCATTGGTATTGAGCGTTTTTTCATCAACCGTAATCGTTTGTTCTGGCACAGGTTTCAGCAAATTCAAGGGCGGCAAAGGATTATCGCCCAAATCGTCTTCTTCTTCGCTAAACAGCAAACCGCTTTGTTCTTGTGCCATTTTTTTAATGCGGCGTTTATCTTGCTGACGCACTTTCGCCGCTTCTAATTCCCGCCCACGCAAAATACTGGCTTGCTGAATTTCCATAGGTTTTTCATTGATTTCTTTGGCTTTTTTGGCTATTTCTTCGCCTTCATCACGATTTTTAATATTATCAATAATGGCTTTGGGGCGGCGAATAGCAATGCCGAAGATGCGTTCTAACAATTTGCCGACCGATTCCAAAATTTCCAACCACGACACTTGCAAAATTAAAGACGCACCGATGAGCATTGTAGCAACCATAGCGATTAAACCGCCTGTTGTGCCAAGCAAACGCAGCACCACAGGCATTAAGTTTTTGCCTAATAAACCGCCTGCGTCCGCAGGTAAAGAATTTTTCAGGCTGCCTGCCCATAGCGAGTGTTCAATAACGCTTGATGCGGCAATTAACAGCAATAAGCCAAGTAAGCCCACCCATCGCAAATAACGCCCTTTATTTTTTCGCACACTTCTTGCACGAAAACTTTTGAATAACCAGACTGCGGCGGCAAACACCACCCACCACACTGAAAAACCGCATAAATAATAAGAAATATCAGACAGATACGCTCCAATTCGTCCGCCTAAATTACGCACCACTTCATTTGTACTGGTGCTATGTGACCACGCCACATCGCCTGTGGTGAAACTCAACAGGCACAACACCAAATAACCCGTCAAAACCAAGGACACCAACCACAGCGTATCGCCCACCAACACCGCCGTAATGGGGTTGGGCAAGTCATCATTTTTCACCACCGCCCGTTTTGGGGGGCGTTTTTGCGTTGTCGATTTGCGTGGTTTTTTGGGGGCTGTTCTGTCTGCCATAGTGCGGTTTGCCTATTTTTTGATATATGATAAATGGTTTATTTTAATACATTTTCAGGCTGCCTGAAAACGATAAAACGCGTTCAGGCAGCCTGAAAAATTTATCAATAAATTATTGAGCAGGTTGTTCTGCTGGTGCTTCTGCCGCAGGTTGTTCTTCACTGGGTGCTGGCGGAGCAACAAAGTTTGCACCTGATTGATTTGCCATAAACGCAATCGCCCGAGCGATTTCTTCATCGGTTAAATCAGGATTACCGCCGCGTGCAGGCATAGCATTATTATTAAAGCCGTTAATCGCATTAGCAATCAAGGTATCAAAGCCTTTGGCAATGCGTGGAGCCCATTCGGCGTTATTGCCCAATTTAGGCGAATTAGCCACAGACGCGTCTGATGCGTGGCATTGATTACAAGTTTTATCAAACACTTGCTCGCCTGTGCGTGTGCCTGGTTCAATGCCGTCCGACACGCTGACCATACCTACCGACTGAATACGGCTATTGACTGCTGCGTCTGACGCGTCATCGGGGTCAATTTTCACGCCCGAAACTGCCAAGCGGAACAAAAAGTACAAAAACAAAACAGCGACAACGGCTCCAACAATGACTGTGGTTTGTGCAGAACCGCGTTGCGACAAGCGAATTGTGTTCATAACCTAAACCTTGTTTATTTTTAAAAATACAAAATGGCTATTATACGAAATATACGGCGGTTTTGCTATGCTTTCAGGGTGCATTTTTTTGTATATTGAACGATTTTTTGATAAAATCCGCTTTTTTGTAGGGTAGGCGTGTCAGTCTGCAAAAATATAGTCGTTTCAGAGTAAAAGCAGGCAAGGCAATGAGCCACAGACAGTATAAATAATACGGCAAGGCGAAATAACGCTGCATGATTTTGCTATGAAACGACTATAAAAGCACCCATAGCTCAGTTGGATAGAGCGTTGGTTTCCGAAGCCAAAGGTCACAGGTTCGATTCCTGTTGGGTGCGCCACTTCAATTTTTACCCATTCAGGCAGCCTGAAAAGTTTATCAATAGGAAATTCAAATGAAAAAATGGCTTTTTTTATTATTATTTTGTCCCGCAATAATATTTTCACAACCCTATCAAAAATATAATCATCAACAAGCATTAAGCAACGATAACGGAAAATATTCCGTTAATATTGCTGTTATGTTAAAAGGTGTGGATAATTTATATATACACGCCAAAGAATACCCATTAAAATTTGATAATCAACAAGACTTTAAAAATGCTTATCAAGATTTACAAGTGTTGATTCAATCATTAGATTATATTGAAAGTCAAAAAATAAACAGAGATTTATCAAAAAAAGAACGATTTTACTTTGATTTATCGCACGCAAGATTATTTTTAATGGCTCATAATTTTGATATACCCAATATGGCAGAAAAAGCGGATATTCATTATCAAAAACTCATCAAAAATAATCCAAATAACGGTGCATTATATGCAGAATATGGCGGATTTTTATCCAGTAGTTTGCGTCTTAAACAAGGAGAAGAATATTTACAAAAAGCCATACAATTAGGCGAAAAAGATGCCTATTTTGCATTAGGTATGAATTATTTTGCACAAAATAAAAAACAATTAGCGATTGAAACATTAGAACAATATCAAAAGCATTATCCAAAAAATCCACA
>JAFWRB010000183.1 GCA_017508845.1 Neisseriaceae bacterium
CTTTAATCGGCAGAAAATGAATAAGATATAAAAATAAAAATCCTAATCGTGTTAGCATAATTTTAATCTTTCAGGCTGCCTGAAAACTAATCCAAAACCCTTTCTTCTGGCAAGCGTCCTGCCCAATCATCAACAAATTGCCGTGCGGTTCTACCACTGCGGTTGCCGCGTTGTAAAGACCAGTTTAATGCGGCTTTTTGTGCGGTTTCGTCAAACGGCAAGTTTTCAGCGGCTAACCAGTTTTTAACAGCCCATAAATAGGCTTCTTGATCAAAGGGATAGAAACTTAACCACAAGCCAAAGCGGTCGGACAAGGAAATTTTTTCTTCCACTGTTTCTTGCGGATGAACTTCGCCTTTCTCGCCCGTGTGGGCGGTGTTATCTGCCATAAATTCGGGCATTAAATGGCGGCGGTTGGAAGTGGCATAAACCAGCACATTTTGACAACGCATGGACAAGCCGCCGTCTAACACAGTTTTAAGTGCTTTATAGCCGTCATCATGTGCCTCAAACGACAAATCATCGCAAAAAACAATAAATTTTTCAGGGCGTTCTGACAAAAGCGACAATAAATAAGGCAGGGTGAGCAAATCGTCCTTATCGACTTCAATCAAACGCAAACCTTGTTCGGCATATTCATGTAATAAGGCTTTGATTAAAGAAGATTTTCCCGTTCCCCTTGCACCTGACAACAGCACATTATTAGCACTTCTGCCAGCCAAAAATTGTTCGGTATTGCGAACCAATTTTTGCCGTTGCAAATCCACTGCTGCCAATGTTTTGAGCGGAAAAGAATGTGGATTAGGCAAAGCATGCAGCACACCTTTCTGCCCAATTTTCTGCCAACGAAACGCCAAAGCATGCCAATTTGGCTCGTCCAATTTAGGCGGCAACCAAGCGTCCAAGCGTTCTAACACCGATACCGATAATTTCAAAAAATGCCGCAAAGATTTCAATTTTTTCATCGCAATACACAATAATGGCTTAAACTGTGTAGTATAAAACAATATTGATATTTCAGGCAGCCTGAAATCAATATATACTCAATGATTATCTTTTTATCAAGGAAAGAAGCATGTTCGGTGCAATTTTAGGCGATATTATCGGCTCACCTTTGAGTTTATGCAACCGCAACCGCAAAGCAAGGATTTTAATTTATTTTCAAAGACTTGTCGCTATACCGATGACAGCGTAATGACCTGTGCGATTGCAGACGGTTTGATGAATGTGGATTTATCTCTTGACGACAACACCATTCGCCAGAGTTTGTTGCAAGCGGTTTTAAAATGGGGGCGTGCCTATCCGAATGCAGGCTATGGCGGCAAGTTTCGT
This sequence comes from Neisseriaceae bacterium, assembly GCA_017508845.1. GTDB lineage: Bacteria > Pseudomonadota > Gammaproteobacteria > Burkholderiales > Neisseriaceae > RGIG9985. The sequence goes on from JAFWRB010000183.1 coordinate 1,333, forward strand.
CATTTTTTGGTAAGCGACAACCCACAACCGTATAACAGTTTTGGTAACGGTTCGGCTATGCGTGTGTCGGCAGTGGGCTGGATTGCGGGGTCTTTGGACGAAGTTTTGCGTTTGGCTCAACTTTCTGCCGACATTAGCCACAACCATTTTGAAGGCATAAAAGGAGCGTGGGCAACTGCCACAGCCATTTTTATGGCACGGCAAAAAGCAGATAAATCGCAAATAAAAAACTATATAGAACAACAATTCGGTTACGATTTGTCAAGAGATATAGAGCAAATTCGCACAAAATATAGATTAGGTGCAAGCAACCCAGTCGCCTGCCAAGTATCCGTGCCTGACGCAATGATTGGCTTTTTAATGGGCGAAAATTTTGAAGACGCCATTCGCACCACAATTTCATTTGGCGGCGACACCGACACCACAGGTGCAATCTGCGGCAGCATTGCCGAAGCCTATTTCGGCATTCCTGACGAATTAAAAAATAAAGTATTCGATTATCTGCCAGACGATTTAGCCCAAATTGTGCAGAATTTTGCTCAACGCTATCAATCGTAAAGTTTCAGGCTGCCTGAAAAGCATAAAATAGAGTAAAATCGTTCCTTTTATATTTTTCAGGCAGCCTGAAAGGTTTTTATATGCACAACGAAGAATTTGCGGACAATCATTTTATTCGCACTATTATTGAAGATGATTTAAAAAACGGTAAATATCAAAGCATTATCACGCGTTTTCCGCCCGAGCCAAATGGTTATTTGCACATTGGGCACGCCAAAAGTATTTGTTTGAATTTTGGTTTGGCTCATATTTATGGCGGACGGTGCAATTTGCGTTTTGACGATACCAATCCTGAAAAAGAGTCGGACGAATATGTTCGCTCAATCAAGGAAGATGTGGCGTGGCTTGGCTTTCAGTGGAATGAAGAGCATTTTGCGTCCGATTATTTTGATATGCTGTATCAGTTTGCCGAAGAATTGATTTTAGCAGGCAAGGCGTTTGTTGATGAGTTGTCGGCGGACGAAATGCGTGAATATCGTGGCACTTTAACCGAAGCGGGCAAGGAAAGCCCTTATCGCAATCGTTCTATTGAAGAAAATTTGGATTTATTTCGCAGAATGAAATCAGGCGAATTTCCTGATGGTAGCAAAACCTTGCGGTTAAAAATTGATATGGCATCGGGCAATCTCAATATGCGCGACCCTGTAATTTACCGCATTCGCAGGGTTAATCATCATCGCACGGGGGACAAATGGTGCATTTATCCGATGTATGATTACACGCACGCATTATCGGACGCAATCGAACACATTACCCATTCGATTTGTACGCTTGAATTTGAGGCTCATCGTCCGCTGTATGACTGGGTTGTGGAAAATGTTGCGGCTCCGAGCCGTCCGCATCAATATGAATTTTCGCGTTTGGAATTACTGCATTCCATTACTTCAAAACGCAAGTTAAATCAATTAGTTACGCAAAATATTGTATCAGGCTGGGACGACCCTCGTATGCCGACTATTTCAGGTATGCGGCGGCGTGGCTATACGCCTGCTGGCTTGCGTTTATTCGCCAAACGCGTGGGCGTTTCCAAAAGCGAAAATGTTGTGGATATGGAACTTTTGGAAGGGGCTATTCGTGAAGATTTGCAAGCCACTGCACCGCGTTTAATGGCTGTGTTAAAGCCTTTGCGTGTGGAAATCACAAACTTCCAAGACGGTGAAATTCAAGGCAAAATCGCACCATATCACCCTGAAAACGCTGAATTTGGCGAGCGAGAGTTGAAATTATCGCCCACTATTTACATTGAGCAAGACGATTTTGAAGAGATACCGCCCAAAGGTTTCAAACGCTTAACAGTTGGCGGCGAGGTGCGTTTGCGTCATTCTTATATTATTAAATGTAATGAAGTAGTGAAAGACGAAAACGGTAATATTATCAAATTGTTATGCACGGTTGATTTCGACACTTTGGGCAAAAACCCCGAAGACCGCAAAGTCAAAGGCGTGATTCACTGGCTGCCTGAAACCGCACCAAAAGCCCGCGTTCGGCTTTACGACCGCCTATTTACCGAAGAACGCCCAGACGCAGTGCGAGGAGAAGACGGCGAATACCGTGATTTTATCGAGTTTCTTAACCCTAATTCGATTGAAGAAATCACCGCCCTTGTCGAGCCGATTGCCTTAACTCTGCCGCCCGAATCGCACTGGCAATTTGAACGCTTGGGCTATTTCGTAACCGACCGTTTCGACCACACAAAGGACAAACCCGTATTTAACCGCACGGTTACATTAAGGGACACATGGCAGAAAAAATAATGTGTTGAAATTTTTTCAGGCAGCCGCCTGAAAACTTAATCACCCCATAAAAAAAGACAGCCTATAAACGCTGTCTTTTTTTATCGTCAATATGCCGATTCTGCAAAGGCTGCCTGAATTTTATTCACCATATCGCGGACATACCATAAAATTGTGGCAGGTTTGATTTTGCCTGTTGTGGCTAATAATAAGGCAACTCGGTGTTCTTCGTCCAAATAAATGGCACGGCTGAAAATAAAGCCGTCTGCACATTCAATTTGTACGGCTTGCACATCGTTGCAGTCAGATTCGTAGGCAACGGTTTCGCCCAAGCCTTCTAATGACGCGGTCAGAGCCGCTTTGCCTTCGGCGTCTTGCGGCGACATCGGCGTGTTGGCTATGGGAAAGCCGTCATCAGTGGCAATAATGCAATATCGTAATCCTTGTAGATTTTCTGCTAATTCGTCAATGTGTTGTTGCAACATTGCAGCAGAGCGGCTGATATTATCGTAACGCAATGCGTGTTGTTGATTTTCTATCATTGCCATACCTTTTTAATTGATTTCCTGATTGATGAGTAAAATTTCTAACATCATTAAAACATCGGCTTTTTCGCGGACATCGGCTTCAAAAATCGGCGGAAACATACCGAGATTGGCAAAAAAGGCAGAGTATTTTTCAATCGCCATACCGTCTTTGGGCGTTTTGACAATGCCGACTACAAACGATTGTCGGCGAATTAAATCGTCAAAAGCTTTGATATAGTCGTCCAAGTCTTGCAGTGGGTCATCGCGAGACTCGTCAATCAACACCACGCAACCGAACGCACCGCGTGCCAAAATCGGCCACATAAAGCGAAAGCGTTTTTGTCCTGGAATGCCGTATAAATGCACGACATCGTGTTCTAATTCAATGCTGCCATAATCCATTGCCACTGTGGTGGTGGATTTGGTGGTTTGTTTGTCCGCCCCCGTATTTGCCGCCTCGGTGGTAATCGGCGGTGTATCGCTGATGGCGGTAATCGCAGTGGTTTTGCCCGCACCAGTGGGACCGATAAACAGGATTTTATGTAGTGAAGAGTTGCGTTCTTTTTTAGCCATTTCAGTTTCCCGATAATATGTTGTTCATATTCAATTTTTTACGCAGACTGTTAATCCAGCCGACTTTCTTTTTCTCGGTGATTGGCGTGTCTTCGGTTTCGTTTGATTGTTCTAATTCAAACGGTAAGCCTGCGAGCTCTGCCGCTGCCATAAAATGTAGGACAAAGTCTTTATTTTGCCCAGATTTGACTTCGGCTTCACGCAAAGACGCTGCTTTTTGCGTGAAAAGTGTAGTTAAAAACAATAACTTGCTTTCGGTTTCCCATTTACCAAACAACGGCCAGCGTTTTAAGCGTGCTTTCTGTCCTGTAACATCGAATTTTTTGACGATTTCATCGAATAATGGAGCGTGTAAGCCGTAAGACCACAGCACTGCGTCAAAAGGAAATGCACGCAAATTGTCGTGATTGTCGTTAAATTCACCGATTTGGGGTTGTTCGGTCGATAAAATTTTGACTAAATCGCGGATATTTTCGCAATCGGCAAAAATTTTACCTTGTAAGCGATTGATAAATATTTGTTTTCCGTCTTTATAAATTAACGAATGGGTTTGGTCTTTGGGCTGATAAGTTTTCAAGTAGCCTTCAAAGAAAGGTAAATCGCCACTGACGACTGTGGTTTTTTCTTGTGTTTTTTCAATCGGTTTTTCTGTCGCCGTTTTTTCTGCAACTTTTTCTACTGTTTTTTCTACGGGTTCTTCAACAACTTCTTCAACAGTTTTTTCGACTGGTTTTTCCGCGAGTTTTTCAATATTTTTTTCAACAGGTTTTTCTATTGCTTTTTCCGCAGGTTTTTCTTCGGTAACAGCGTGGCGTTCAGGTAACTGAATGCTGACTTTTTCAGGCGATTTTTTATCTGCCTGTTCTGTCGTTGCCGCTTGCGGTGTGGTTTCTGTGTTCTCTGGTTTTACCTTGCGTTCAGGTAAATGAATGGTGATTTTGCGGTCATCATCTTCTTCTTTGACGGGCTTAAAATCTTCAATCGTCTGCAACATTAACTCACGCAAAGCGTTAGAAGTCATCGGAAACTTCACACGCACTGCCACAGGACGCAAAGCGGGCGGCACAACGCCGTCAAACAAAATCGGACGATGTAATTGCAATGGATTATCAAAATGGTGGTCTTCACCCAAGAAAAACATATCGGCAGAATCGGCGTTTTCAGCGGTAAGCCACGACTTTACGCCGCTTTCTTCATAACGAGATAAGCGGTTAATGGCTTCCAAATGACGCAAAAAAAGCGTTTCCGTGCCACTTGATAAGCCATCTAAATAAAGAGAAATTTCTTTTTTATTCATCAAGTTACGCTCGTGGGGCAAGACTGTTGTGTTTATTCAAATACTGCAATGCAATGAAAGGAAAGATTATAACATTATCTACACGCCAAATATCATAAAAACACATTGTTTAAGGTGAATATTCAATAAATAAGTGGTTTTATTATCTTTCAGGCTACCTGAAACACAATCACAAGCGATAATCATCAATTTCAGATAAAATAACGGATTATTTTTTCAAACGGAAAGTTTAAGTTAAATGACGCAATCTTTAAGTTATCGTGATGCAGGCGTGGATATTGACGCAGGTGATGCTTTGGTGGAAAAAATCAAACCGTTCGCACGCCGCACTATGCGTCCCGAAGTGTTAGGCGGTTTAGGCGGTTTTGGGGCGATTGTCGAAATTTCCAAAAAATATCAAAACCCCGTGTTGGTTTCAGGCACAGACGGAGTCGGCACCAAACTGCGTTTGGCATTTGAATGGAACAAACACGACACCGTAGGCATTGATTTGGTGGCGATGAGCGTGAATGATATTCTCGTGCAAGGTGCAGAACCCTTGTTTTTCTTGGATTATTTCGCTTGCGGCAAGTTGAATGTGGAACAAGCCGCCCAAGTCATACAAGGCATTGCCAAAGGTTGCGAAGAATCAGGTTGTGCCTTAATCGGCGGCGAAACCGCAGAAATGCCCGATATGTATCCAGTGGGCGAATACGACTTGGCAGGCTTTGCCGTAGGTGTTGCTGAAAAAGAGCAAATCATCACAGGCAAAGATATTCACGCAGGCGATTGCGTTTTGGGCTTGGCGTCTAACGGCATTCACTCAAACGGCTTTTCTTTGGTAAGAAAAATTTTAGACAAAGCAAAACCCGATTTAGACGCAGAGTTTGATAACGGCAAATCTTTGAAAGACGCAATTATCGCCCCCACGCGGTTGTATGTAAAACCGCTGTTAGCGGCTATGAAAGCCATTAAAATCAAAGGTATGGCACACATTACAGGCGGCGGCTTGTTAGAAAATATCCCCCGCGTTCTGCCCGATAACACGGTTGCTGAAATCAAGGCAAACGCTTGGCAAATGCCTAAATTATTCAAATGGTTACAACAGCAAGGCAATGTTGCTCAAAACGAAATGTACCGCACCTTTAACTGCGGCATTGGCATGGTGGTGATTGTGTCGCAAGACGACAAACAAGCTGCCATTAATCTATTGCGTGGCACGGGCGAAACCGTATTCGATTTAGGACGAATCCGCCCAAGACAAGGCGATGAAGCACAAACGCAGATTGTGTAAATCGAATTGACTATAAAAAGCCATTGTTTTGCATTGCCATTATATCGATATACGCTACCCTAAAAATCCTTGCGGATTTTTAGGAGATTGTTTCTTCTCTTTCGCTCATCGCAATGACGAATACGGCTACCTGAAAAGGTTATTTTGCAGTAATATTTCACCTATTTAATCACATTTTCAATGGAAAGCAATCCGATGAGCAGTCAAGCGTTTGAAATTGCACGCACGGAAGATGGTGTGTCGCAGTATTTGTTGTCGAATATGATTAACCGCCACGGTTTAATTGCGGGGGCGACTGGCACGGGGAAAACTGTGTCGCTTCGCAAAGTGGCTGAATATTGTAGTGATGCGGGCATTCCTGCGTTTTTGGTGGATGTTAAAGGCGATTTGTCTGGTTTGTTAAAATCAGGCGAAAAATCGGGCAAAATTGCCGAGCGAATGACTTTATTCAACCTGCCTGATGATTATCTACACGCTTTCCCAGTGCGGTTTTGGGACGCTTTTGGCGAAAAAGGTATTCCCTTGCGTATGACCGTGTCGCAAATGGGTGCAACGCTTTTATCGCGTCTTCTGCAACTGAATGCCACACAAGAAGGTTTGATGAATATTGTCTTTAAAGTGGCAGATGATAACGGCTGGTTATTATTAGATTTCAAAGATTTGCGTTCAATGTTGCAACATGTTAATGATAACGCTGCCGAATATCGCACGAAATACGGCAATGTGTCCGCCGCCAGCGTGGGGGCGATTCAGCGAGCCTTGCTAAAATTAGAAAACGAGGGGGCAGACCATATTTTTGGCGAACCGTCTGTATCATTAGACGATTTAATGCAAACGGACGGCAAACAAGGCATTATCAATATTTTGAATGCCGAACGCTTAATGCGTTCTCCGTCTATATTTGCGGCGGTTTTGCTGTGGCTTTTGGCGGAACTATTCAACACGCTGCCTGAATGTGGCGATTTGGATAAGCCTAAATTTGTGCTGTTTTTTGATGAAGCCCATTTGTTATTTGACGATATGCCCAATGCCTTGTTAGACCAGATTGAGCAAGTGGTGCGGCTGATTCGTTCCAAAGGTGTGGGCGTGTGGTTTTGTACACAAAATCCGATTGATTTGCCTGACAGCGTTTTGGGACAGTTAGCAGGACGCATACAACACGCTCTGCGGGCCTTTACGCCACGCGACCAAAAAGCAGTCAAAGCGGCGGCAGAAACTTTCCGCACCAATCCTAAATTTAAGGTTACCGAAGTCATCAGCGAATTAGCCGTAGGCGAAGCGTTGGTGTCGTTTTTAGACGAAAAAGGCACGCCCACACCTGTGGAGCGAGCGTTTATTCTGCCGCCACAATCCAAACTGTCGCCGATTGATGAAACGGCACAACAAAACGCCATTCGTAGCGATGTTTTGTACAATGCCTATCATCAAGGCATAGACAATTATTCGGCGTTTGAAGCCCTACAAGAGCAAGCAAGCCTGCCTGAAAAAAACGAAAAGAAATCGCCCACAATTATGGACGGCGTTTTGTCAGGTATTACAGGACAACGCCGACAATCAGGCGGTGGCATTGTGCATGATGTGGCAAACCAAATCGCCCGCTCAACCCGCAACAAAGTGTTAGGCAAAATCACCACAGCCATTACACGCGGTATTTTTGGTGCTTTGACAGGAAAAAAATAGTTGCAGAAAATCTTTCAGGCTGCCTGAAATAATTTTAACAAAGGCTTAGGCAAGGCTAATTGTTTGATTTCATTTAATGAATAAAAACGCTTGTTTTTTATTTCTTGATTATTTTCAGGCAGCCTGAAAAAATAGGGTTCTATTTCTAATTTTCTGTGTGTTAAACGATGAATAAATGGATTATCTTTTTTTATTAAAATCAAATGATTGTCTTGAATAAATTGATTAAATTTGTTTTCATCATCAAAACACGGCACACAAAAAAGACTTGCCCAAATGCCTTTGGCGGGGCGTTTTTCTAATAAAAAGCGTTCGTTGTTCTTTACAATCGCCCAAAACATAGGCATATTTTTAACAGTAAGTGCTGCTTTTTTGCGTGGCAATGCGTCTATGCGATTTTGTTGTCGTGCTTGGCAGATATTGTTTTGTGGGCATTGTTCGCATTTGGGTTTATTGCGTGTGCAAACCGTTGCACCTAAATCCATAAGTCCTTGAATATAAGCAGATAAATCATTGCGATTAGACGGCAATAATTGTTCTGCTATGTGCCATAATTCTTTTTCAAACGCTTTATTTTGTAAATCGCCGTCTAATGCAAAAACACGACACAAAACGCGTTTTACATTGCCGTCCAAAATGGTTTCAGGTAAGCAGAATGCAAAAACGGCAATCGCCGCTGCTGTACTTCTGCCTACGCCTTTAAGCGTTTGTAA
>JAFWRB010000184.1 GCA_017508845.1 Neisseriaceae bacterium
AGTTGAGAAAATTGAAGAAGAAAAAAAATGTTTGCATAAAAATATTCATCAAGCAATTGATGAAGAACTCAATGCGTTAAAAGAATATACCAAAGAAAATAACAATACATATACTTATAAATCTTTTGAGCAGTCATATCATTATATTGGCAAACATTATTTTCAGTTGTGTTCTTATGATTATAATCGTGGGTCGTTTTTTGGTAATCAAAGTTTAGTATATTGTTTTATGTATGATATTCAAAATTTAAAAAAACCTACTTTGTTGAAAGAAAATGGAATATTTGATTTTTTAAATGAAAAACAAAAAAATAAACTCATCGATTTAATCATTAAGAATAATCCTGATAAATTTCAACAACAAACAGATATGATTTCAGATATAGCAAATATCATTATTGAAAACAAATCAAATAAAAATAATTATTTGCTTAAAATAAACTACTATACCTATTACGGTCAATTAAGATATGTAGAGTTCAATATTCCCAAAGAAATACTACGCACAATTATTCCAAAAAAGTTTTTCCCTAATTTACCATGAAAAACCGCATAGACCACGAACCTGCTTTTTTGCTTTCATCAACGGCTTGGCGTGAAAGCAGTTTGAAAATTGATATTTTTAGCCAAAACTACGGCAGAATGTCCTTGATTGCTCGCAGTGCCAGACGGCGGCAGTCGGATTTGCGGGGGGTTTTGGTGCCGTTTGTGCCGCTTTCTTTGTCGTGGTATGGCAATAACGAACTTTTAACCTTGCATAAAGCCGAATGGCTTGGCGGCTGGGCTCAGCCTGTGGAAAAAAATTTGTTAAGTGCGATGTATGTGAATGAATTGTTGCTTAAATTCACCGCACCGTCTGACCCGCACCCTGAAATTTATGATTTGTTGCGTCATACCATGCAAGCCTTGTCTGTGGGCGATAATATTCAGGCAGCCTTACGCGTGTTTGAATGGCAACTTTTAACCGCTTGCGGCTTTGCTCCTGATATAACACAAGACAGTCAGGGTAATCCGATTGTGGCAAATGCTTGCTATGTCATTGCGCCTGAACAGCCGATTGAATGTGTGCCTTCGCCGTTAGAAAACACACTGTGTGTTGCAGGCGAAACTTTGTTATCTTTGGCAAATGAAGCGTTTAATTGTAAAGAAACATTGAATGAAGCCTTACAAATCAATCGCTTATTGATTGCTCATAAATTAGACGAAATGCACGCAAAAAACGCTATGCTATACAGCCGCTATATTTTGACGCAGTTAAAAAACTTTCAGGCAGCCTGAAAAAAAGATACGGTCATTGCGAGTCGCTATGAAATAACGGCGTATCAGTCTTCTGCCTACGAAGAACAAACTGTTTTGAAGCCTTCATTTTTTGCAAGGCTTGTTAATTACAGTAATTTGGAGACCACAACAATTTATGGAGTTTGAACTGTATGAATAGAATAGTCAAAAACAGTCTTTGGTTATCACCTATCCATCTTGTCTTTTTGTTTTTTGTTATTGTTGCACCTATTGTTTTCTTTTTGCAAGATGCGATACATGTGAGAAACATGTCCCCTGATGAAGCACAAACCTATGGTTGGGGATTTATATTTTCTCTCGCAAGCAGTGCTTTTTTGACATTGGTATTTGTAGTGTTAGGTGTGATAAGCAGTCTATTCAGTAAATTGAAATGGTTTTATTTCTTTTTTTCTGATAATGCCAAAGTCTTTTTTGGTATTTTTATACTTGGTATGTTGGGGCTTTTGTTGATGTTGCTGTCGATGTAAATCTTTCAGGCTGCCTGAAACATTATAGTCAATTCATACCAAAGCAGCGTTGTTTCACCTTGCTGTATTGGTTATACTGTCGCAGGCGTTATGCCTTGCTTGTTTTTGTTCTGAATTGACGATGAAAGGAATAAACCATGACGCACAAACAAGCCAAACCGCAAAAAAACGACAAACCCAAAGAGCAGAAGTTAAAAGAATGGCAAGCACACCGCACACAAAACCATTTGTCAGGCGAATGGGCTGTGGCGGCTCAATTAGGCAAAACGGGTTTTAGCGAAGAAGAAATCCATTGGGTGTCGGAAATGTTTGGACGATAACAGTGAGTAGTGAGTGGTTATTTAGTCAAGCCTTATCAGGCTTGACGGATATTTTTAATATAACGCTTCGATTATTTTTCAGGCAGCCAGAAAGAATTGTCTAAATAAAATATATCTGTTTTGCCACAAGGCAAAACAAAGCAGCTATTCACCACTAATCCCTTGCCAGTGTTCAATTACAATTTGCAATTCTTCTCTGTTCTGCCAAATATTGACGCTGATACGATAGACCAATCGTACTTTTTCAGGCAGCCTTGTTGTTTCGCGAAAAAGCATTGCGTCCAATGTTTTGCCGTCTTTTTCTATCAATAATTTGCTGTGGTTTTCTCCCACAATTTTTTGTTGCAACACGGAGAAGTCATCGCAAAACACAGGCGGCGGAAAGCCTTGTCCCCAAATGTGTTGTTCTAATTGTCGTGCGGTGTCAAGGGTGATTGCATCTGTCGATAAGCCGCCGTCTGTGCGGTATTCTTTAATTAAATTATCAGCAGAAAGTAAGTCGCTAACTACACTTTCAAAGGCTGCCTGAAAGCGAGCGAAGTCGTTTTGGCGAATGGTTAAACCTGCTGCCATAGCGTGTCCGCCGAATTTGACGATTAAATCGGGATAGCGTTTGGCGGTTAAGTCTAATGCGTCCCGTAAATGCAGTTGTTCAATCGAGCGTCCGCTGCCTTTACACAAACCATTATCGGCTGGGGCAAAGGCGATTGTGGGGCGGTAAAACTGTTCTTTCAGCCTGCCTGCCACAATGCCAATCACGCCTTCGTGCCAGTCTTCTCCTAAAACACTGATGGTGTAATTGTTATTTTCTTTTATATCAGGTAGTTGCAAGGCTTCATTAACCATACCTTTTTCAATCGAACGGCGTTCTTGGTTCAGTATATTCAACTCTTTGGCTAATGACGCTGCTTCGTCTTCGTTGCTTGATAACAGACAACGCACGCCTAAATCCATATCGTCTAATCGTCCTGCGGCATTTAAGCGTGGGGCAATGCAAAAGCCTAAATCAAATGTATTCGCATGTTTGTAATTTCGCCGTGCAATATCAAATAAGGCTTTGATTCCTAAACGCATTTTTCCTTGTCGAATGCGTTTTAAGCCTTGATGAACCAAAATGCGGTTGTTGTGTTCCAATTTCACCACATCGGCAACTGTGCCTAATGCGACCAAGTCTAAATAATCGCTTAATTTTGGTTCAGGTTTTCTTTCGTTAAAATAATTTTCTGCACGCAAAATATGCCGCAAAGCCAGTAGCACATAAAACATCACGCCCACGCCTGCGGTTGATTTATAAGGAAAAGGGCAGTTTGCTTGGTTTGGATTAACAATAATGCAATGAGGCATTGTTTCGGCAGGCAGGTGATGGTCGGTTACAATGGTTTCTATGCCTTGTGCGTTCGCGTATTCAACCGCCGCAACTGCCGCAATGCCGTTATCGACTGTGAGCAACAAATCCGCCCCCATTTGTTTTGCCATATCCACCAAAGCAGGATTTAAGCCATAACCGTCTGTAAAGCGGTTGGGCAGAAGATAATCCACCACGCCGCCCATTTGTCGCAAACTCGATACCGCCAAAGCCGTAGCCGTTGCCCCGTCTGCGTCATAATCGCCTATCACCACAATATGCTGTTTATTTTTCAAAGCATGCGATAAGCGAGAAGCAGCAGCGTCAATATTTTTCAGGCTGCCAAAATGCTGTAAATATTGCAGAGAATTATGGGTTTCTTGTGCATTTTCCACACCGCGTGCGGCAAACAATCGAGCCAAAAGCGGCGACACACCTGCATTTTTAAGTGCCTGGTAATGTTTATCATTAAAAGAGCGAATGGTGATTTTGGTCATTTAGATTTGCCCGCTAAATTCTTGTTTTCTCTTCCAAAAACGCCAGTGTGATTGGGGCGTTAGGGTGTATGTGTGTTCTTTTCCTGTTATCATCAGTTTTTTCAGGTTGCCTTTTTTTAGGGCGGTAAATGCTTTTGCAAGTATGTTTTTATCAAATTGTTGTATAAAATCAGCCTGCTCAAATAATCCGCCGTGTTGTAAGTGTTGCTTTGCTCGATTGCTATACAGCGTGATATGCGGTTTATTATCTGCCAAACGCTGTATGTCGTCCCAAGAAAAATCTTGATTTATCAATAGATTATTTTTTTCAGGCAGCCATATTGCATTGCCCATTACGGCAGTTTGTTGCGAGCCAACGCCGATTGTGTCTTGCCACAGCCATATACCGTTAATCGGCGGTTTGTCTTGGCGGTGAGATTGCGTGTGCGAAAAAAGCAGCATTTGTATTTCGGTTAAAAGCGTGCGAATAGGGCGTGCGTCGCTGCCTTCAATGGTGTGCGTGTGGTTCATTCGGTCTTTGATTGTCCAAATATCCGCCGCTTGCCAGTCTTGATTTTGCGGCACAGTAACTAACCATAAATCGGCGTGATAGGGGTGAAACTGCCAGCCGTCATTTGCTACAAAATCGTTTAATAAGTTGCATGCTTGATGAGCGTCTGACCAAGAAAGTTGCAAATCTTCGCCCGATATAACCTGCATAGAGTGCATATCCATAAACTGCGACACAGGGCAGGCGAGAAATGCAGGCGTATCGGGCGGTAGGTCTAAATCTTGCAATATCAAGGCTTTCAGGCTGCCTGAAAACGAAAACTGCATTAAATTGTGTGCGTGTTTTTGACACGCACCAAACCGTCGCAGACTGTTGAGTGCTGGCGTTTGGTATGCGGGCAACTGGTCTGGAAATTGCCGCCATTCATCGGGCAAATCCCAGCCGTCTAAAATAAAGTGTAGGGTGTTCATTGTGGTTGTTGTGTGTGGATTTCTAAACTAACGAAAATGTATAGAGTGAGCATGTTGCTATCAGGCATTGATAACGACAATAATCAAACCTGCGGTTTGACTGTGGGCAAACTTGCTCGTTCTACAAATTTTTTTAAATGTGGAAAATATCTTTCGCACGCATAATTCGCATGTTTATAGTCTTCGGCTGTTAAATAACTAAACCAATCAAGTGGCGTATTAAACTGTTGCCAAAAAGCATTGAGTTCTACAAAAAGCGTTTCAATCATTTGCGGATTATGCAAAATATCCGCTATGCGACACCATTCTGTGCGTGGAAACCAATCATCATTTAAATTATAAAAAACAGGTGCACCATAACCCACACACTCATCGCTCCAAATATAAGCAATCACTCGAAAAAAAGTGTTTAAATCATCAAAAAAAACATGAAAACACTCATAAATATCACCCCTTTGGCGAGCAGAACCATTGTTATTAATAAAATGTCTGCTCAAAGTGTTTGTCGGCGAAAAACCTGAATTTTTAGCATAATTTTCAAACAGTTGTTCAATTTTTTCGCCAAATTCTTTGCAATTTTGCATTTCGTTTGCAATATCGTTGCCAAACCAAGCCACAGGCAAACCGCCAGCATCTTGGTGAATGGCAGGAATGCTACCAGGTGTAAAGCGTGGATAGGATAAACCTTGCAAATAATCTATCGCCGCTTGCCAATCGCTTGCGGTTTTAAAATAAGTAAAAAACGCTTGGGTTGAGCGTTCTAAAATAGCCGCCGCGTCTGTTACGGGCAACTCTTCCACATAACTTGAAGCACCAGTATCTATACCACACCAATCTAACCAACCGCCCACAGGACTACACCGCTGGCTCGGCACACCGTTTTCAAACATAGCCTTGTGTGAAACTTCAAAACCGATTTGGTCAATATCCTTGCCCTGCATTTTGAAACTAACCACATAAAACAAGCCATTGTTATCATAGTAAAAAACACGATCGCTTTTGCGTTTGAAACCCATTTCTCGTAAGCGTTTTTTGAACAATTTAATTTGCGTTTGCATGATGACCTATGTCTTGTTAAACATGTTGATAATAATATTCAGGTTGCCTGAATAATCCAAACACCAGTGCATTTTTTAGGATAGGCTACCCTAAAATTATTTTTAATTTCGCTTACGCTCATTTAAAAATAATTTTAGGAGATTGCCACGCCGTGCGTTCGGCACGGCTCGCAATGACGACAAGGAGTTTCAGGCAGCCTGAAAAGGTTTTGTTATCAGATTATTCCCCATCTAACTTCTGATGACCTGCTTTCACTTTAACCGTGCGTTTTAGGTAATTGAGAGCGTCTTCCGTGTTTGCCAAACTTCTGCCTTGCATCAGTTGTAACTTAACTTGCTCAATGGCGGCAGGGTCAATCACGGCTTCTTCAATCGCATTGATTTTAATCATCAACGGTTCGGGCAAATCTTCTGCCAAAATATACACAGGCTTGTTTTCCGCTGGTTTTGCGTCTGCAAATTGACGGAATGTTGCAGGCGGAAAAAACATTTGTGCTTGGGCTAATGCGATTTTCTGCTCTGCGTCCCATGTTAAATCTGCCACAGTTTCACCCTTTTGCAATTTTGCCAAAGCCTCTTTTGCCTGATTTAACGCAATTTCATTTGATTTTTGGGTTTTATAATCGTTCGTTACTTGCTCTTTAATTGTGGCCAGTTCAGGCAATGTTGCGTCCCGAGTTTCAACCACACGCACAACCCAAACGGCGTTATTGTCGTCTATTGCGTCCGAATTATTGCCTTGTTTCATCACATCATCGGAAAACAGGGTTTCAACCACTTTTTCAGGCAGCCCAGCGGCTTTGGCGTCTTCTGCGGACAACCATTCGCTTTGGTGCTGAACTTCAACGCCTGCAATTTTGGCAGTGGCATTCAAATCGGTATTTTCATTAAATGCCGTTTCCGACATATTTTCTTTTAATACCGCCAACGCTCGATTTGCTTTTTCTAATTTTAACGCCTGACGAATTTCGTCTGTGTTTGGTTCTGGATTTTCATCGGTTTTGACTTTGGCTACTGCGGCAGCGATTTCTTCGTCCGTAACCGTTTGTTTGTCGGCTAAATCATTGCTATCTACACGTACAAAATCAAATTTAACCGCAGCAGGCAGTTGATATTTTGCCTTATTTTTTTGGAAAAAATCGTTTAAATCTTTATCTTCCACAGTTAAATCCGCCGCATTTTGCGGTTTGAACGCTGCCGTTTGCACCACGCGATTTGCCCCTAAAATTTGCAAAACCTGTTTGGCTTGCACATCAGCCACAGGCGTGGGCGAAGTGAATAACGCCGCCATACTTTGCGAGCGAATATCCTTGCGGAAATTTTCCACAAACGCCGCTTCACTCAAACCTGCTTGGCTTAAATAAGCGTCTAATTTCGCCTTGCTAAACGCCCCATTTTCGTGAAAATAAGGAATATCGGTGATGAGTTTTTTCACCCGCTCATCAGACGCGGACACGCCCAACTGATTGGCTGCATTCAAAATATAGGCTTGATTCACCAAAGACGCATACGCTTGTTTTTGCGTTTCGGGTGTGGGTTGCAAATTATTGTTGCGAATGATTTTATCCATTTCCTGCTTAGAAACAGGCACGCCGCCTATATCCACAATATAATCACCGCCTGCTTGCGAAAACGAATGGGCAGTGAAAGTAACAAAACTTAACGCAATTAAAGCGAGCAGAATTTTAAACAGCCCGCGGTGTTTTTCAACGACATCAAACATAATTCGATTTTTAATAAAGAGATAAAAGGGGGAATTATACTTGATTTATCATCGTTCAGGCAGCCTACAAAATAAAAGGCGTGTCGAAACACGCCGAAGAAACTGTGATACAAAATCAATTTAATCTGCTCAATTATTTCTTTTTGGCAGATTTTTTAGAAGATGCAACTACTTCTTTCAAAGATTTGCCAGGGCGGAATTTAGGCAACTTGGTTGCTTTAATTTTGATTTCTTCGCCGGTGCGTGGGTTACGACCTGTGCGAGCGGCGCGTTCGCCAACGGTGAAAGTACCAAAACCGATTAAGGTTACATCTTCGCCTTTACCCAAAGATTTGGTTACAGCGGCAACGAACGCGTCAATCGCACGATTGGCAGCGGCTTTGGAAATCTCCGCTTCTGCGGCGATTGCATCTACAAGTTCAGATTTATTCATAAGAGAAGCTCCTCGAGCAATAAAGATTTTCACAAAAAAATTGCTTAACGGAATAAGCAGTGTCTTTATAACAAGTTACAAAAAGGCGTGTCAAGGGAGAATACAATAAAAACAGTAATTTTTGACTTTAATCATACAAAAAAGGGGCAATTTGGGCGATTTATGGTTTTTTGTGCAAAATTTACAACAGAAAAAATAAAACAGTTTCAGGCTGCCTGAAAATATTATCATCGCCCATTTTTATGCCGCCAGTCTTCTGGGTACATCGGATTTTTCTTTTGCCATAAGCCTATTTTTTGGCTCCGTGCGGTTTGTTCGGCTTCAATATAGTGCGGCAGGCTGTTGTAGCGGCGATAAACCCACGCATTGCCTGTTGCTACCATATTCAAATTTTGGTCTTTATTGCCCAAATAAACAGTGGCAAGCGTTCTACCATAGCGGTCTTGTGAAATATTTTTAAGCCGCACGGTTTTGCCGAGTAGGGCGGTGTTTAAGGCTCGGCGGGCGTTTTTGCCGTAGGTTTGCTTGATTTCGGGTGCGTCTATGCCCGACATTCTAATGAGTTGCTTTTTGCCGCTACCCATACGGCAAGTAAAAGTGTCGCCGTCTGATACTTTAATCACTGTGCAAGTGGTTGCGTTTGCAGTCGTTGTGCAGGCTGCCTGAAAACACAAAACCACAAGCATTAAACCGCATAAACGATAATGCTTGTGGTTGAAAAAGGGGCGATTTATCATTATTCCACATAAACCCCAGTATCGTCTTCCCACAAACCGCTTGATACACCGCCTTGATACGGCAATAGACTGCTTAA
>JAFWRB010000185.1 GCA_017508845.1 Neisseriaceae bacterium
AGCCTGAAAAAAAAGCGTATCCCAATCAAGATACGCTTTTTTGCATTCAAAACACTTACATTTGCTGCAACCAAGACCGCATCGTGTAAGCGTCATTAGTGCGTTGATTTGAATTGCCAGAATTCATCAGAACCATAATGACAGGACGATTATCCACATTCGCATACACCACCATACAGCGTCCTGCTTCACGGATATAGCCTGTTTTTTGCAAACTAATATCCCAATCGCCATTGCGGATTAACTTATTGCTGTTGCGGTAATTCACTTGCCTGATTTGCGTAACCCTTTTCGTTACTTTCCGCACTTTTTTACCTTTTTTCACCCGTTGTGTTTTTTTAACGGTTGCACGCACTTGTGTGGAAGCATTGTTATGCGTTGAATAATAACGAATTTTTTCGTATTTATGAGCGGCTTGTACCATTTTCACCAAATCTTGTGGCGTAGAACGATTGCGTGGGTCCAAACCTGTGGGGTCATAAAACACGGTATCGTTCATACCCAAACTCTTGGCTTTGGCGTTCATCGCCCGAATAAATGCAGAGAGACCGCCAGGATAGTTGCGTGCCATAGCGTGAATGGCTCGGTTTTCGCTGCTCATCAGCCCCAAATGCAGCATTTTTTCGCGTGTCATTTTTGTGCCAACAGGCAAGCGACTGCTGGATCCTTTTAAGCGGTCAATATCTGCCGATTGCACGGTAAGCACTTGATTCATATTAGGTTTTGCGTCCAAAATAACCATAGCCGCCATTAACTTGGTAATAGACGCAATCGAACGAACTTGGTCGCTGTTTTTTTCATACAACACTTTGCCTGTATTTGCATCAACAATTAAAGCCGCTGATGAATAAAGCGGCAAATAACCGTGATTGTTTGCAACATTATCCGATGAATAAGTAGCAAACGAACCTGCCGCCGCATTGTCTGCTAAACTTTGAGCCAATGGTGCATTTTGTTGTGCCAAAAGATATTGCAGCAAAACAAATTCGTCATCGTTTTGATTATTCGACTGATTATTTAATTGTGTAGCAAACTCGCCCAAAGCGTCTTCATCATCGTCTTCGGCTTGAATCACCACGCTTTCCACTTCATTTTCTTCGGCAACATCTGTGCTGTTGTCTGCGTTGTTCTCTTCTTGTTGCGTGTCGATTTGTTGAATAAACGCCCCCATTGCGTCATCTTCGGCAAAAATTGCTGGGGAAAACAGCAAAGAAAGCGTGATAAACAAGGCTTTCAGGCTGCCTGAACAGGTTTTGAATTTCATTGGTTTCTCTCTTGATTATTGAAAAAATAAAACAATCCGTTAAATTATAACTTATTATTTTTTCTTTTGCTGTAATTTGTTAGAATATCGCATTTATTTTTTTAAGTTAAATCAAAAAATGTCAGAAAAACCCAAATCCGTTTATGAAAATAATAAACTATTAAAACGATTACGCCACGAAGTAGGACGCGCCATTAACGATTTTCAAATGATTGAAAACGGCGATAAAGTAATGGTATGTTTATCGGGCGGTAAAGACAGTTTTGCATTATTGGATATATTACGCCAATTACAAGCATCTGCTCCTGTTGAATTTAGTTTATTTGCCGTTAATTTAGACCAAAAACAACCTAATTTTCCAGCAGAAGTTTTACCTAATTATTTGAAAAATATTGGAATAGACTTCAAAATTATTGAAGAAGACACTTACAGCATTGTTAAAAGAGTGATTCCCGAAGGTAAAACCACTTGCGGATTATGCAGCCGTTTGCGGCGTGGTATTTTATATAGAACTGCCAAAGAAATCGGAGCAACCAAAATTGCATTAGGACACCACAGAGATGATATAATTGAAACCTTGTTTTTAAATCTATTTTACGGCGGAAAACTCAAAGCAATGCCGCCTAAATTAGTGTCGGATAATGGCGAACATATTGTTATTCGTCCATTGGCTTATGTGCGAGAAAAAGATTTAATTCGCTATGCCGAAATTCGTCAATTTCCCATTATTCCGTGTAATCTGTGTGGCTCACAAGAAAACCTGCAACGACAAGCGATTAAAGAAATGTTGCAATTATGGGAAAAACAGCACGCTGGCAGAATAGAAACCATTTTTTCCGCTATGCAAAACATTGTGCCGTCCCATTTATTGGATAGGCAACTCTTTGATTTTAACAGTATGGAAAACGGCGGCGATATTCTGTTTGACAACGAACTTTCAGGCAGCCTGAAAGCCCCTAATACAGGTAAAAAAATTATCAATATTTTGGATAGTCGTTAAACAGTGAGTAGTAAGCAATGGGTGTTATATCAAGCCTATGGCTTGGCAATTATATTTGAAATAACGCTTCAATTTTACTTTTAGGCTCCCTGAAACCCTTGTCGTCATTGCAAACCGTGCTTACGGCACGGCTTGCAATGACGATTTCCCTGCACGGGAAGTGCTTTCAGGCTGCCTGAAACTGAAATATAATAATCGCTTTTAAAACCTTTCAAAATTCAAAGCAATGAAACCAACCCTTGTTATTGTGGGTCGCCCCAATGTCGGCAAATCCACGCTTTTTAATCGGCTTACCAAAACGCGAGGTGCTTTGGTAGCGGACATACCAGGCTTAACTCGCGACCGCAGTTATGGGCACGGACGCGTGGGCGATAAGCCTTATTTGGTTGTGGATACAGGCGGTTTTGAGCCTGTGGTTGATTCGGGCATTTTGTATGAAATGGCAAAACAGTCCCTGCAAGCGGTTGATGAAGCAGACGCTGTCTTGTTTTTATTAGACGGCAGAACAGGCTTAACCGCACAGGATAAACTGATTGCCAATCGTTTGCGTCAGTGTAACGCTCCTGTTTTTGTGGCGGTGAATAAATGCGAAGGTATGGATAAAAACATTGCCGCCGCCGAGTTTTTTGAATTAGGAATGGATACGCCTGCCATTATTTCTGCCGCACACGGCGATGGCGTGCGTGCTTTGATTGATGAAATTCTGCAACAATTTCCTGATGATAAGAGCGAAGAAGAAAGCAAACATCCTTGTTTTGCGATTATCGGTCGTCCGAATGTCGGCAAATCCACTTTGGTTAATGCCTTATTAGGTGAAGAACGGGTGATTGCCTTTGACGAAGCAGGCACCACGCGTGATTCGATTTATATTGATTTTGAACGCAACGGACAGAAATTCACCGTCATTGACACCGCAGGGGTCAGACGGCGTGGCAAAGTGCAAGAAACGGTTGAAAAATTTTCCGTTATCAAAACGATGCAAGCGATTGAAAACGCCAATGTAGCGGTTTTGGTGCTAGACGCCAGTCAAGATATTGCCGACCAAGATGCCAATATTGCGGGTTTTGCATTAGAAGCGGGGCGGGCTTTGGTTTTGGCTGTGAATAAGTGGGACAGTGTTTCACAAGATAGGCGTGATGAAATTAAAAAAGACTTGGCTCGCAAACTGCATTTTTTAGGCTTTGCCAAATTGCATTATATTTCCGCATTAAAATCAACGGGCATTAACGGATTGTTATCATCTGTGCAATGTGCCTACAATGCGGCGATGATAAAAATGCCCACACCCAAAATCACCCGTGTTTTACAAACCGCAATCGAACGCCAAGCCCCGCCATTAGCAGGTTTGGTGCGTCCCAAAATGCGATATGCCCATCAAGGCGGCTAAAACCAGCCTGTGATTGTGATACACGGCAACGCTCTACACCACATTTCAGACGCATACACGCGTTATTTAACGCAAAGTTTTCGC
>JAFWRB010000186.1 GCA_017508845.1 Neisseriaceae bacterium
AATGACTTACTGTAAATTTTCTGTATTTTATGTTTTCCTTAAATAAAAATAATTGCTTCGTTTTATGGTCATTACTCATCAATTTCACTGATAATGACGCTACCTAATTAACCTACTCAATGGAGTCGATAATGAAGTTCAAATTATGTGCATTATGTTTTGCTGCCACTCTTGTTTTAACCGCTTGTAACAGTGGTAGCGATGATAATACAGTTGCGGTTAATCAACCCACCAAACCCACCACCACAAACAACGATACGCCTTTTGAATTGAAAGAGCAAATTGTTTATTGGAAAGAAGCAGAACAAGACGAAAGTTATAGCGGTAAAGTTATTTTTGATGACTCACCCAAGAAACAAACAGCACAAGATAGCAACAATATCACGGCTTTAACGCACATTAACATTGACGGCAGAATTGTTGAATTAAATCCGTCTCACACATATACAAATCCCAATGGCAGTTGGCACGATGGTGTTACTGGTTGGCTGGAAGCAGAAGAAGTAATAACTGGTGCGAATACGGCATACGCTCGTTATGGTATTGTCAGAATGAAATCAGGTGGTTGGGCTTTATTCTATCAAGGCAATCCTACTTCGCTTGACGATATGAAAAAGTTAGAAAAACAAGCGGATAATGTTACCTACAAAGGGCAGGCAACAGCAATCAGACAAGGAAATTTTGATTTATCGCGTAATCCTGCATGGCTTACTGGTACAAGCCAATTCACAGTTAATTTCAAAGAAAAAACATTGAAAGGAACGATAGAACAATGGCATGACTACTATGCGTTTGCAGGAAACCAAGTAAATAAAGAAGTCTCTCTTATTAAACCTGTTGAAATTAACGCCCAAATTCGTGCCAACACTTTTGCAGGCACTGCCAATCAAACAGGCACGGTAGAAGGTAAATTTTACGGTTCAAATGCCGCCAACTTGGCAGGTGCGTTCAACGATAAAAGCCAAAAACTGCGTGGCGTGTTTGGTGCAGTAAAACAGTAATCATTTGTGTGATTGTACATAAAATCCCATTGTTATCAATGGGATTTTTGTTTTTAATTTGATTTTCAGCCTGAAACAAATTTTTCGGGTTTTTTTGAAGAATATTTTTCAGGCTGCCTGAAAAATATTTCGATTTGTTGTAAAAAACGCACTTTAAATTGTGTTTTATCAAATTTTTTATAAAATGGCGATAAAAATTTATAACTAATTGTTTTTTATTGAAAATTAGTTTAATTATGCACTTTTTAGTCTTTCAGGCTGCCTGAACAATATGTTTATTTCTAAAAAACGCAGATTTCAAAAAAATCCTTAAAAATCAATGGTAATTTAGGTTATAAAAAAATCGCTAACCGTTTAGCATAAAAAAAAACCGCTTGTAAAAAAAAACAAGCGGTGTTCAAAAGAAAATGCGAGTATAAGTCTGTCCTTTTACGCCGCTGTTTGCAGCCAAAAAACATTCTCGATTCCCAATTCTGCAAATAGCGTGCCATTTTGAAACAAACTCATCTTTTGGAGAATAACCAAATGAAAAAACAACAAAAATTTGCATTGAGCCTTTTGACAATCAGCGTTTTGTCCGCTACTGCTTTTGCAGCAGACACCGACTCACCTTTTGGCATGCCATTGCACTTATCCAATCCGGGTATGCATAAAACGGTAACCGTAGAAAAAACCGAATCACGCACCAAAACCGCTACTTGGGATACAACAACCACAACAGGTGTTTCTTCTCCTAACAAACCCAATATTTTGCTGTATTTGGACGATTCTGGCAGTATGAATGGTTCTTTGAGTGGTAGTTATAATTCTCGTGCCAGAGTTATGCGAAATGTGTTGATTAATTTACTTACCAAAAAGGATGATAAGGGTGAATTAAAATACGCCAACAAAGCCAAATGGGGGGTTTCTTGGTTAGGTGAAATAAGTAATCTTGGTGCAGGCAATTCCAAAATTCCATTAACTGATGATTACCGTGCAGTCATTAACAATGTTAATAACTCACAGGTGGAAGGTGGTACGCCATTTTTAACAGGTTATGTGAATGCAGTGGAACAATTTACCGCAGTAAATGATTTACAATGTAGCAACAACTACATTATTGCTATGACGGATGGTGCGGCTAACAGTGACTCATACGAAGTAATGTCTAAAAATGGATACCGTTCCAAAGGTTTGAACCCATTATTACGCAGCTCTGCTATTTGGAGTAAAGCAGGTGTTTCGGAATACAAGCCCTTAACTGTGGGTCGTCAGAAATTTGAACCTTATCAGTTTGGAGAAGATCCAGGACCATTGAACTATGATGACTATTATGGTATAGATCACTGGGCTTTAAGTTCTTACAGATTGAATAGCAATCAAATCAATGCGTTAGATAGTATTTTCTTAAAACAACTTAGTGAACCATTAGAAAAAAATGCCAATATTAAAACCTACACTGTTGCATTTGGTTTAGGTAGTTCTCGTGGTGATACGCGTACCAAAAGTATGCTCAAAGCAGGTGCGTCAAATGGTGGTCAATTACCTAACGGCAATAAAACCTATTTTGAAGCCAATGACGAAGAAAGTCTGCAAGAAGTATTTGATAAAATGTTTGAAGATATGACTTCAACATTCGATCCTGGTTCCAATCCTGTTGATATTAAACCTGGCGACCCAACTTTCACTGACCCTACGGATAATCCGTTACCAGATGCACCTTCATCCATATCCACTGCCGAAGACCAACACGCTTTGGCGGCTCCTGCGATTACAGGTGCGGATAAATTATTCCCACAAGAAACCGTGTCTTTGTGGTT
This sequence comes from Neisseriaceae bacterium, assembly GCA_017508845.1. Classification (GTDB taxonomy): domain Bacteria; phylum Pseudomonadota; class Gammaproteobacteria; order Burkholderiales; family Neisseriaceae; genus RGIG9985. The sequence goes on from JAFWRB010000186.1 coordinate 2,801, forward strand.
GCCGATTGGTGTCGAAGGCGGTTTGCGTTCGGCTGAATTGCGTTTCTACAAACCCAATTACACCCAAGATGCAAATGGTGTGTGGGACGAAAAATTAAAAATGGATACCGCATACGGTGTGCCCAATTATCAATATGCAAGCCGTGTGGCTTTGATGAGCGAAAAAGAAGGCAGAGTTCGCCCGATGAATTATAACTTTAACGGCAATAACGGTTATTTTGCCTTAAATCATTACAACTCGCCGTCTGATGAATGGTTAAAAGCGATGTTGCCGTGGCAATCGCGTTATACTTACGATAGCAGTGTCAATGACCACATTTTAAGCCAAACTTACACAGCAAATACCCTTTATCGCGAACGCACTTATCCTATGGGCGATATTTTGGAATCGGATATTGTGTCGGTGGGTGCATTGGTTGATGAAGACCAAACAGTTGATTTTCAAGGTCGTAAAGAGTTTATCGTGGCGGCTGCCAATGACGGTTTGGCTTATGTCTTCCAAAGCAATAGTGCAGCAAAAACAAACAATGCTCGCAATCCGTATAACTTGGTGATGACTTATGCACCAAGCGAATTGCAAAGACAAAAAGCAGACGACACATTAGCAACACATTACAAAGACATTGCACACAAAGACTATGCTACCACCCCTGAACGCCCACATTTGTATATGTTGTCAGGCGGTATTACGGCTCACACCTTAAACAAACCGTTTAATATTGACTATATGTTAGGCAATGCAGGTCGTGGTGCCAAAGGTTTGTATGCGATGAACTTATCTGGCATTAACGAAAGTAGCGACTTCACAAAAGATGTAACCTTGTTTAACGCAGGGGCTCATCGCGGCGGACAAGAAACGGCTATGGGCTATACCGTAGGTTATCCATCAACTGCTCGTTTTGGTGTCAATGTAACCCGCAAAAACAGCAATGGTCGAGTTGAACGCTATTTGGATAACGGTATTTTTATTGCCACCGCTGTGGGCAGTGGTTTTAGCACCAAAACCAATTTGGCAAACCAAGAAACTGCTTTGTATTTATATGATACATTAGGCGGTGCTGATGTGGGTATTGAGGGTTGCGGTTACGATAAAAACGATATGACCAATAACCACAAAAACAGCGTTCAATGTATGGGTAGCAAAGCCAATCGTGGTCAATTGTTAGCCAAAGCCACAATGGGTAAAACAGGCGGTTTAGCCACACCTACCTTGTTTGATGTGGATACCGATGGCGTGGTGGATTATGCTTTTGCTGGCGACTATTCAGGCAATATGTGGCGTTGCGATGTACGCAATTACACACAAGGCATTGATTGTCAAAAAATCTTTGCAGGTATACCTGACCGTCCTGTTACTTCCGCTCCGATTATTGCTCGCGTAGGTAATGAGCATGTGGTGATGTGGGGTACAGGTAGCGATATGTTCCCCGAAGATGTTACGGAAACCAAACGCCAAGCCTTGTATGGGGTTTATCAAAAATTTGATGAACTCAATACCATTGTGAATGATAAGGATAAAGGCTTTTTGGATAAAACCTTTACCGATGACGATTTGCTGACGCAAAAACTCAATTCCCTGAAAGGTTCGTGGGAAACATTGGATTTGCAACGCAAAGTGACTAACGAAGACATTAACGGCAAAGACGGCAAACGAGCATACGCAGGTTGGGTGATTGAATTAGACACCAATGGCGAACGCGTGGTTGTTCAACCAATGTTATCTTGGCACACGGTGTATTTCTCTACTCGTGTGTATGGCAAGAGTGATAAAAATCCGTCTGCACAAGACACCCAATACAATAAAAATTGGACAGCGGACGAGTGGCGTGAAAAAGGTTGGGCAGTGAGAGAAGAATCTGGTGTGCTTAACAAATGTTCCACCGATAAGGAAGAAATTAAAGCAGCCAAAGGTGGCTGGTCGGTGGCACAACTCATTGATCACACGGTAGAAAATTCTACCACCACTTCGGGCAAATGTAATAATACCACCACCAATACCACAGTGGAAAAGGATAAATTCCAAAGTACTTGTACCGAACAAACCCAACACAAACTCACCGCAGAGAAAAGTGTGGAAGGTGGCACGCCCAAACTGTATAGTGGCTTAATTCAGTTGAATGTTGCCAATGGCGGACAAATTTTCCCCAGAAAACGCGATACCAGTTATGTGATTATGGGTGATGACCGTCAAAATGCCAATGAATTTGGCTATTTGAGAGACGGTGGTTTGGTTTCGTCGACCACATACGGCGGCTTTGTGGTGTGGATGATTAACGACCCAACGCGTAAGGGTTATAACGATGACAAACACGGTAATATGTACCAACGCGGTGTGTATCGTGATTTTAATAAAAACCCAAATCCAGATCCGCGTCCAGACCCAGAAAACGCATGTATTCCTGATGATGGCAGAATTAAAGCCCAACTGTTAGGACAAGGTAAAGATGACGCTTATCAATTTGGTATGCACATACCGATGGCACATGTAAATTGCTTACGTCGTATCTCTTGGCGTGAAATTTACTAATTATACTATTTCTATTTCTCATTTTTGTCTCCCAGAAATTGAAATTACACCGCCCTTTGGGGCGGTTTTTTTATCGAATGGCGTTTCAGGCTGCCTGAAAAAATAAAAAACAGCATAACCGATTGATTATGCTGTTTGAAAATTGGTAGGTTGTCAGGGGTTCGAACCCTGGACCTACGGATTAAGAGTCCGCTGCTCTACCAACTGAGCTAACAACCCATAAAATAAAGTCGCTATTCTAACAAAATTTTATGTTGCCGTGCGTTTAAGATACACATATCCGCCCACATACAACAATAAGCCCACAATACCAGCCAAAACGCCCCATTTGCCTTTTTTGCGTGCGTTGGGGCAGTAGTAATAGACGGCTAAACTGAAACTAAACATCAAACCTGCCACAACCCAAAATAGGCGATTATCGTCTTTGTAACGATCAAGTGTGTAAGTTTCTGAAAACATAATGTATATTTGCCACAATACAGCAAATCCCATTAAAAAAATGCCCAAAGGTATGGCAATAAGTACAAAGGCGATTAAAGTGTTTTCGTTCATCTTTTTTCCTACTGTGTGTGTGTTTCAGGCTGCCTGAAATAAAATATTCTATTCAATCGTAATACACACATCGCCCGTCCATGAGCGGAAATGGCGGGCGGCGGTAACGGTGTATTGACTGGTGCCGTCATCAGCAATCAAAACGCGGTCGGAAAATTGCTGCATATCGGCACAGCCTACCCAAATCATTTGTTCTTCTTTGGCATCGAAATTTTCGGGACGGCAGAAAATATCCACCAAACTGTATTCGCGAAAAATGTATTCGTGGGCTTTGGTTTGTTCCACTTTCCACAGCGTGCCGTAAGCGTGAATAATGTTTTCATATGAATAAGTTACATTATTTGTGGGGTCGGTAATATTCAACGCTTGATGACGAATTTTGCGGTAACTCATATTCAAGTATTCCGTAACAGAAATCAAACCGCACACTTTGGTTTGGTGTTCAATCGGGTCGTAATCCAAAAATTTGAGTAGGTTTTTCAGTTTCATAATGCTTACTCCATTGTGGTTGAAAATACAATCCGCTTGAATGTTGTGTTTTGTTTTTATTGTATTTTTCAGGCAGCCTGAAAATATTTTTCCATCAGTTTCAGGCTGCCTGAAAGAATTTTTGCGTTGTCGTTATATTGACTTACGCTACCCTAAAATTATTTTTAACGCAGCAAACGCTTGTTAAAAATAATTTTAGGAGATTGCCACGCCGTGCTTTATGCACGGCTCGCAATGACAATAAAGTTTTTAACCGTGCAAGGCTCTTTTATCGCACGCTAACGCCGCTTCGTGAATCACTTCCGACAGCGTTGGGTGTGCGTGGATAATGCGCGCAATGTCTTCGCCACTTGCGGAAAATTCCATTGCGACTACCGCCTCGGAAATCAATTCGGAAGCCATTGGTCCGATAATATGCACGCCCAAAATGCGGTCGGTTTTATCATCGACCAACATTTTTACAAAGCCTGCCGCTTGTCCCATGCCCAACGCTCTGCCGTTTGCCGCAAAGCCTGATTGCCCTTTGCGATAAGCCATGCCTGCTTCTTTCAGTTGTTCTTCGGTTTTGCCTACCCAAGCCATTTCGGGCGTGGTATAAACCACAGCAGGAATCACACCTAAATTAACATGCGGTTTTTGTCCTGCAATGCGTTCGGCAACCGCCACGCCTTCTTCGCTGGCTTTGTGGGCTAACATAGGGCCACGCACCACATCGCCAATCGCCCAAACATTTGGCAGATTTGTGCGACATTCGTCATCAACTTCAATAAAACCGCGTTCGTTGATTTTTAAGCCCACCGCGTCTGCGTTCAAACCTTGCGTATTTGGCACACGACCGATTGCCACAATCAATTTATCAAAAGTTTCCGATTTATTTTCGCCATTAACGCTGTATTTAACGGTAACGCTTTTTCCTTTATTTTCAACCGCTTCAATTTTTACACCTAATTGAATGTCCAAACCTTGTGCGGTGAAAGTTTTTAAGGCTTCTTTTGCCACTTGACCGTCAGCCATCGGCATAAATTGTGGCAAGGCTTCCAAAACAGTAACTTTACTGCCCAAGCGATTCCACACCGAACCCATTTCCAAACCGATGACACCTGAACCAATTAAGCCTAATTTTTTCGGCACTTCAAGCAAATTCAACGCACCGACATTGTCCAATACGGTTTTATTATCCACTGCAACATTCGGCAAGGGGCGTGGGTTCGAGCCTGTGGCGATAATCACACTTTTGGCTTCAATCATGCTGCCTGAAACTTCAATCTGCCACAAATCACCGTTTTTACCTTTCAGGGAGCCTGTCCCGTGAATGCTTTCTACTTTGTTTTTCTTAAATAAAAACGCAATGCCGCCTGTGAGTTTGCTCACAATCGCGTCTTTGCGGGCAATCATTTTGGCGACATCTATTTTTGGCGTGCCAACCGTAATGCCGTGTTCGGCAAAATCGTGAAGGGCTGCGTGAAAATGTTCGGACGACTGCAACAAGGCTTTGGACGGAATACAACCCACATTCAAGCAAGTGCCGCCCAAAGCAGGAGCGTCTCCTGCCTTATTCACACCTTTGTCGATACACACGGTTTTAAAACCTAATTGAGCCGCACGAATAGCAGCCACATAACCGCCAGGCCCACCGCCGATGACGGCAACATCAAATTGAAAAGACATTTTTTATATTTCCTATTTTTAAAATAGGTTTAATGATAAGTGAAAACAGCAAGTATCGCAAATGAGAATAAAGAATAACAATGCACGCAATCGCTTTCAGGCAACCTGAAAAAAAGCGTAAAAAAATCATTTTCAGGCAGCCTGAAAAGGTTACAATGAGATATTTTGCAAAATCATTCAAGGGCGTTTTAAGATGAACATTCTTTTTATTGCCGACCC
>JAFWRB010000187.1 GCA_017508845.1 Neisseriaceae bacterium
TGGCTTGGAAATTAAATCGCCAACCACTTGAATTTCATACGCTTTTTTGGTGAGTGGCAAAGCCATCAGCAAGGCACTTAAAAATTGAGAAGATACGCTGCCTGAAACTTGAACCGTGCGACAACCATTATCCACAAACTTGCTGATTTTTAACGGCGGAAAACCGTCATTCTTCAAATACTGAATATCCGCACCGATTTGCCGCAAGGCGACAACCAAATCCGCAATCGGCCGCTCATACATTCGTGCAACGCCTGTTAATTCACATTCCACACCCAAAACCGCCAAAACCGCCGTTAAAGGACGAAACGCCGTGCCTGCATTACCCAAAAACAGCGTTTCAGGCTGCCTGAACACCCCATTTGTGCCGTGAATAATGAGTTCATCGTTAGCCTTTTGCATAGACACGCCCAAAGCAGTGAGTGCGTCTAACATTCTTTCAGTATCATCAGATTTTAATAACCGTTTGATATGACAATTATTTTTTGATAAAGCCGACAGCAATAAAACACGATTACTAATGCTTTTAGAACCAGGTAAAGTGATTTCAGACGGTTTCGTTTGAGAAATGGACAGTAACATTGTGATAAGCACTAAAAAATATAAAAATGAGATTTTACAAGATTTTGAGCGAACGGTAAGCAAGAAAATGGTCGGAGTGAAAGGATTCGAACCTTCGACCCCCTCGTCCCGAACGAGATGCGCTACCAGACTGCGCTACACTCCGACTTGGTTTTGAAGCGTTTAATCGTTTTAATTGAATACAAGACAAGGCGGTAAGCCTTTGACAGTATGAATAATACGGCAAAGGATGACCAACGCAGTATTATGTTCAAGTAAAACGATTAAATGGCACTCCCATGGGGATTCGAACCCCAGTTACCGCCGTGAAAGGGCGATGTCCTAGGCCGACTAGACGATGGGAGCAGTCCTTAACTTTTCAAAAAGGATTACGGAATATACGCCATTTGCCTGTGCTTGTCAATTTTCAGGCAGCCTGAAAACAGTGAGCAATGAGTAATTAGCAATGAGCAATTAGGTTTTATGTCAAGCCTGCGGCTTGACGGCTGTTTTTTGATAACGCTTCGATTTTGCCTTTCAGGCAGAAACCTTTGCAAAACCTATTTACCTATATAACAAATGCAAATGTTATAGGGTGGGCATTCCTGCCCACCAACCGCCCGATAGGGCGGAATTTTCTTAAATATCAATAAATAATCAACGCCGCAGGCAGAGTGGTGGGCAAGAATGCCCACCCTATAACGAATGCTTTTTTTGTTTCAGATTGAGTTTTGCAAAGGTTTCAGGTAGCCTGAAATCATTTTTGCGATATGCCGTTTTCCATAGCAAGAAGATGACTACGCATAGCCTAACGGCTATGCTCGTAATGACAGTAGTTTTTTTTCAGGCTGCCTGAAACAAAGTTCAACAAACACAGTGAAGTTAAAAGCAAAATCGAAGCATTATCAAAAAATAACCGTCAAGCCACAGGCTTGACTAAATAACTGCTCACTGCTCACTACTAACTATTAGCAAAACCCATTCAAAACCGTTAAAATAAACCCTTTCTCAACCTTTAACAGGAACACAAAAATGACTGTCATTAAGCAAGAAGATTTTATTCAAAGCGTTGCTGATGCGTTTCAGTTCATCAGTTATTATCACCCCAAAGATTTTATCCAAGCGATGAAAAAGGCGTTGGATAAGGAAGAAAACCCAGCCGCCAAAGACGCAATTACGCAGATTTTGGCAAATAGCCGTTTGTGTGCAGAGGGTCATCGTCCGATTTGTCAGGATACGGGCATTGCTTTGGTGTTTGTCAAAGTGGGCATGCAGGTTCAGTGGGACGCACAAATGACGGTGCAAGAAATGGTGAATGAAGGCGTGCGTCGTGCTTATACGCTGCCTGAAAACAAACTGCGTGCGTCTGTTCTGCTTGACCCTGCGGGCAAACGGCAGAATAGCCGTGATAATACGCCTGCGGTGGTGCATTATGAAATTGTGGCAGGCGATAAAGTGGAAGTGATTTGTGCAGCCAAAGGCGGCGGCTCGGAAAATAAATCGAAAATGGTGATGCTCAATCCGTCTGATTCGATTGTCGATTGGGTGTTGGAAACCGTGCTGCATATGGGTGCGGGCTGGTGTCCGCCTGGTATTTTGGGTATTGGCATTGGCGGCACGCCTGAAAAAGCCGCCCTGCTTGCCAAAGAATCGTTAATGTCGCACATTGATATTCACGAATTGCAAGATAAAGCCAAGTCTGGTGCGGAATTAAGCACAGTCGAAAAACTGCGTTTGGAATTGTATGAAAAAGTCAATGCGTTAGGCATTGGTGCACAAGGCTTGGGCGGTTTGACCACTGTTTTAGATGTGAAAATTTTGGATTATCCCACGCATGCCGCGTCCAAACCTGTGGCAATGATTCCCAACTGTGCGGCAACGCGTCATATTCACTTTACGCTTGACGGCACAGGGGCAGCGAAATTAGAACCGCCGTCTTTGGAAGATTGGCCTGATATTCATTATGAAAATAAAAACGGCAAACGCGTGAATGTTGATGAACTCACGCCAGAAGAAGTTGCGTCTTGGAAAATTGGCGATGTGCTGTTGTTAAACGGCAAAATTTTGACAGGCAGAGACGCTGCCCACAAAAAAATGACCGATATGCTGAATAACGGCGAAAAATTGCCAGTCGATTTTACCAACCGCTTGATTTACTATGTGGGACCAGTTGATCCTGTGCGTGATGAAGCAGTCGGACCCGCAGGTCCCACCACAGCCACAAGAATGGATAAATTCACGCGACAAATGTTAGAGCAAACAGGTTTGTTAGGTATGATTGGCAAATCCGAACGCGGTAAGATTGCGGTAGAAGCCATTAAAGACAACAAAGCCGTATATTTAATGGCAACAGGCGGTGCGGCGTATTTGGTATCCAAAGCGATTAAATCCGCCAAAGTGTTGGCATTCCCCGAATTGGGCATGGAAGCAATTTACGAATTCGAAGTCAAAGATATGCCTGTTACCGTAGCGGTTGATAGCACAGGCACTTCGGTACACGCCATCGCCCCAAAAATCTGGCAGAAA
>JAFWRB010000188.1 GCA_017508845.1 Neisseriaceae bacterium
GTGATAGGCGTCTGATTTATCTTCGGCAGTTTCGCTACTCCAATCGACACCGCCAACAAAATAGCGTTGCGGCGTAGGCATATAAATGGCTGTGAGTGAAGTTAAATAAGAATTACCATTCAAATATTGATATTGCTTTTGTTTTTTATGGCTCGCTTCCGCTGCTGCCGAAACTTGCCAATTCGGATTTAAATTGTGTTTGCCTGACACCCGCAAACCAGGCGTATGGGCATAAGTTTCGCCGCCATACCATTTTTTTTCAAAAAACGGCAAAACGGCGATTTCGCTTTTCAAACTTTTGTGTCCGCCGCCTGTGGTAACACGCACGGTCAGTTCATCGTATTTATGGTTATCCCAGTAAAATTCTCCGTCTGCGTCCGCCGCAATTCGCCAAAAATGTCCTTTGGGTAAAGCAATATCTTTTTGTGTGGAAACGCCGTAGCCCACGCCGTGAGCCTTTTCGGGCTTGGCAGTTTCCCAGCCTTGATATTCTCTATCTTTTGGGGCGTTATTGATATTATCGTCCTGCAAATATTGAATATAGCCCGAAAACGACCACGCTTGGCGTTTTTGCAAGGTTTCTTTGTATTGTTGCGTTAAGTTGGATACTTCGGGCGGCAGATTGGGGTCGGTCAATATTTTTTGAAACTGGTCATCTGCTGTTTCGTCTTGATTATCAGCAAACAAAGCCGCTGCCAAACGAAAGCGAGTGGGCGTTAAATCAGGATTTTGCGACAAAATTTCGCGATAATAACGAATGGCGGTTTTCATATCGCCACGACTTTCTGCTACAACGGCTTCGGAATACAAAATTAACAAAGGGTCTGGATTGTTGATTTTTTTGTACATAGGCAACAAAAACGCCACATTTTCCGCATTACCTAACATTAACTGCGAATCCAAAACGCGGGTTAAAAGTTCAGGCTGGGCAATCAATTCTTCTGCCGTCATATTAACGGTTTTCGGCTCTTCCTGCGGTTTCTCAGGTACGGACACCTGCTTTTTCTTTAATTCAGGTGTAGCAATGTCGAAATCTTTTTCAGGCAGCACATCGGCTGAAAATGCCGTATTTATTGCTAAAAGCAGTGAAAATGTAGTGAAAATACGAGATTTAATCATATTTTTCCTTAAAATTAAAAGTTTCAGGCAGCCTGAAAGGCAATCTTAATAATTTATGCTATCTTTTTAATGATAATATATTTTGTTTTAACTCATTCTTAAATTTATTATCTTTCATTTTCATAAGTTCATTAAATAATTTTTGAATATTTTGTGAGTATTTACTATTTTTATCTGTACTATTTTTATCCTTTTCATTGAAAAATACATTGCAATATTCTTTTAAAAATGTCCGTTCATGATTATTAAGTTTATCAAATATTTCACTTATTTCACTTACTTTTTCTGGAATTATTTTCTTAATATTATCAATTATTTTATTGATTTCATTTTCCATATTAGTTTCAAAAATACTATCATATATGTTTTTTATATTATTATTTTTTGATACTTTTGAAATATCAACATACCCATATACTCTTTTACCGTTTTTTCTTAATGTTTCTACTAAAACATAGTAATCTATATCACTTGAAACAATAAAGTAAATATCACATACATTATCTTTCAATAATTGCATTGCATCAATCGCCAATAACATATCTGTATTACTTTTACCTTTTGGCTTATCTTCTTGAAAAATATTGTATTGAAATGATTGTCCTTGAGCAATAAAATATTCTTGACAACATTCTCTCCACTTTTCTTTCATATCAAAACGAGAAAAATCACCATATACTTTTTTATAGACAATATAACCCATTTCTTCTGCTTGCTTAACAACTTTTGGAATTTGCATTGTATATGCGTTTTCACTATCAATTAAAATAGCAATTCTTTTAGTTACTTTATCATTTTCACTTCTTCCAGTTTGCATTACAAGTTTCATCATATCAACCACTTGCGGAGCTACTTCAAGAATGGATGATTGTTGTTTAGCGGTATTAATAACATTGCTATTAGTTTTGCAATCAATGGATTTATTTGACATTTCACAAACTCCTTTTGAAAGTTTTACTATAACTCAATCCCCGATAATTTGGCAACGGTGTTAATATCTTTATCTCCCCTGCCCGATAAATTCACCAAAATCACTTTGTCCGTGTTCATTTTGGGGGCGTTTTTAATTGCCCACGATAACGCGTGGCTACTTTCTAATGCAGGGATAATGCCTTCATATCGGCATAAATCGTGAAAGGCGGATAAGGCTTCTTCGTCATTTACCGCTGTGTATTCCACGCGTCCGATTTTGTGCAAATGAGCGTGTTCAGGGCCGACACCAGGATAATCCAAACCTGCGGATACCGAATGGGTTGCCGACACTTGCCCGTTTTCGTCTTGCATTAAATAACTTTTAAAGCCGTGTAGAACGCCCACAGGGCTGTTGGACGAAATAGGAGCGGCGTGTTTATCAAGCGTTTCCACGCCCAAACCGCCTGCTTCAACGCCGATTAGACGCACGGATTTTTCTTCAATATAAGGATAAAACAAACCGATTGCGTTTGAACCGCCGCCCACGCACGCCACTGCCACATCAGGCTGCCGACCGATTAAATCAGCCATTTGCGTTTTACATTCATTGCCAATCACGCATTGAAAATCACGCACCAATTCAGGATACGGAGCAGGTCCTGCGGCTGTGCCAATAATATAAAAAGTATCATCAACGCACGCTACCCACTCACGCAAGGCTTCATTCATCGCATCTTTCAGGGTGCGTGAGCCGCTATCGACTGCCACGACTTTCGCCCCTAACAACTTCATACGATAAACATTCGGGGCTTGGCGTTGTATATCGTCTGAACCCATAAACACCGTACATTCCATACCAAAGCGAGCGGCAACCGTTGCCGTAGCAACACCGTGCTGCCCTGCCCCCGTTTCCGCAATCACGCGTTTTTTGCCCATTTTTTTGGCAAGCAACGCCTGACCGATTGTATTATTGATTTTATGAGCCCCGCTGTGATTTAAGTCTTCGCGTTTCAAATAAATTTTCGCACCATTCAAATGCTGCGATAAGCGTTCGGCATAATAAACAGGCGTGGGTCTGCCCACATACAAAGCCAAATCACGATGAAATTGTTCCCAAAATGCAGGGTCATTTTTCGCTTTGGCATAAGCGATTTTTAATTCATCTAATGCACGAACAAGCGTTTCCGACACAAACGAACCGCCAAATTCACCAAAAAAACCTTTTTCATCTGGGGCTATGTATGACATTTGATTATCCTATTTATTTTTTTCAGGCAGCCTGAAAGATTAAAAACTGTGTATTTTACGTGTAATTATTTTCAGTTTGCATATTATTTCTTTTTAGGCAGTTCTTCGCACATAGATTTAATCAGTTTAGCAAGGAAATCTTTATCTTCCAACTCGTCCACCAGTAACATTTCTTTGGCACCGGGATACGGCAGTTCTTTGCTTGCGGTGGGCAACATAGCCGCGGAACTTTTTGTGATTTTTACCAAAAAACGGTTATCGTAAATGCCGCCAAACACTTTTCCGCGGTAATAAAGGATATATTCCCCCATCATCATACGGTAAGATATATCCCCCAGCGCGGAAAGTTGTTCAAGTATAAAGTCCAAGTAATCTTTGCTAGACGGCATTTTTAACTCCTTCTCTCATTTTACTATATTGCCCAAACAAAAACCGCCCTTGTAGTAATGTTTCAGGCAGCCTGAAAGATTAAAAACTGTGTATTTTACAATGTTTCAGGCAGCCTGAAAGAAAAAACGGTGTCATTGCGAGATTTTTTCAATAGAAAAAATCGTGACAAGGAAGTCGAATAACAAAGTCATTTACAAAACGCCGTAGGCGTTTTTAACAGCATTGTAAAAAGCCTTTCAGGCAACAATTATCGTCATTGCGAGCCGTGCCGTAAGTACGGCTCGCAATGACGAATTCCCTGCACGGGAAGTGCTTTCAGGCTGCCTGAAACATATTTTTAACAAATAACAGAGAAAAAATCTCCTGATACAATTAGAATACAAACTTTCACTCATAGATAGGACTTTTTAAAATGATTAAAATTGTTGCCAAAATGCCCGTTGCCGCAAACAAAGTAGCCGATTTCAAAGCCGCCGCCCGTGAATTAGTGGAAAAATCCCGTGCCGAAAGTGGCAATGTGTTTTACACAATGAATGTCAGTAAAAATAACCCCAATCTATTTGCCGTAATCGAATGCTGGAAAGACCAAGCGGCAGTGGATTTTCACGGTGCAACGCCCCACTTTACAGGCATTTTGCCCAAATTAGCCGAAATGTGCGATGGCAAAATTTCGATTGAATTGTTTGATGAAATAGATTTGTAACTATTTGAAATTCATAATAAAAATGCTTATTGTAAAGATAAGCCGTTTTTTTTCAGGTTGCCTGAAAACAAAAAAAACCGCCTTTTAGGACGGTTTTTTATTGCTGACACAAACGCGTGGGCTACGGTTTCTTACTTCTTCATCGTTCCTGTTTTATTAAAGCGGTCGTGCCACGATAGGGCTTCGCTTAAAATATGGGGCGTGTGTCCTGCTTTGGGTTGCTCACAGGCTCGGTCGAAGTAATCTTGCAGCATTTCACGATAATCGGGGTGTGCGATTTTAATCATTTCCGCCGCTCGTTGTTTGGGCGATTTGCCACGCAAGTCCGCAAAACCGTATTCGGTAACAATCACCATTGTATCGTGTTCGGTGTGGTCAATGTGCGACACAAACGGCACAATGGACGAAATCGCTCCGTCTTTGGCGGTTGATGGCGTTAAGAAAATCGACAAATGACCGTTTCTTGCAAAGTCGCCAGAACCGCCAATGCCGTTCATCATCTGCGTTCCCATTACATTTGTGGAATTGACATTACCGTAAATATCCGCTTCTAACATACCGTTCATTGCAATCACGCCCAAGCGGCGAATAACTTCGGGCGAGTTAGAAATTTCTTGCGGACGCAACACAATGTGTTCTCGATAAAAATCGACATTTTCACGAAATTCGGCACTGGCTTCTGGTGTCAGCGATAGGCTGGCGGCGGAAGCCATTTCCACAACGCCGTCTTTCAATAATTCCAACAAACCGTCTTGAATGACTTCCGAATAGCACACCAAATCTTTGTAACCTGCCCGTTTTAAGCCCGACAACACCGCATTTGCCACATTGCCAATGCCCGATTGCAAGGGCAATAACTTATCTTTGGGCAGTCTGCCTGCGGCTTCTTCTTGTTTAATGAATTTCACCACATTATCGCCAATCGCTTTGGAAATATCGTCCAAAGGCGTAAATTTATTCACACGGTCAGTGGTTTCGGTAATCACAACCGCAGCCACTTTATCAGGATTAACCGTCATATACGGCGTGCCAATGCGGTCGCGAACATCTTTAATATTCAAAGGCTCCCTGAACGGCGGTTTGCCAAGCGTTGCCACATCATGCACGCCTTCTAATTGTTCAGGCTGAAAATGATTAACTTCTAAAATCACTTTATCTGCCACATTCAGCCACACCTGATTATTGCCGATTGAAGTTGATGGAATAAGTTTGCCGTCTTCGGTTACGCCAATAATTTCAATCACCGCAAAATCTAATTTACCAAAAAAACCTGCTTCCACTTGCTGGGCAATGGTTGATAAGTGCATATCCAAATATTGCGTTTTATTTTGATTGATATTGCCCCGCATATTGCGGTCGGTAATAAACGGCGAGCGAAAAGACACCGCATCGGCTTCGGCTAAAACGCCGTCCAAGTTAATATCGGTTGAAGCACCTGATAAGGCTTTGATTTGATATTCTTCGCCTTTTGCGTGCAATTCTTTGGCACGATTGGCAATTTCCACAGGCACAACCAGTGGGCAGCCTGAACCCACAAAGCCACTGAAACCAACCAAGGCATTGTGGGGAATTAAAGCGGCGGCAGCGTCCGCAGACATAATTTTGTTGATGAATTGTGTGTTCCGAACACGAGTGGGTTTGATATTATCCATATTATGTACTCCCATTATGTTTGTTGTAAAAGGGGCATATTATAAGGGATTTTGGACAAAATACATTGTGCAGTGCAAAGGCTGTGCAATTAGCAATTAGCAGTGAGCAATTAGCAATGAGCAATTATTTCGTTTTGTCTTACGACAAAACGGATTATTTTAAGATAACGCTTCGATTTTGCTTTTAACTTCACTTCATTCGCCCTACTTCGTTTCAGGCAGCCTGAAAGTTTTATCGAAGCGTTATCTAAAAACAAACTGTTTTGCCGATAGGCAAAACGAAACACTTAAATTGCTCATTGCTAATTGCTCATTGCTAATTGCTAACTGCTTTCAGGCTACCTGAAAATATCTTAACTATCGAAAACACGCCAAAACAGGATAAAATAACCCCTTTTATATAGGGAAATAATTATGAAAGTTTTGGTTATCGGCAGTGGCGGACGCGAGCACGCTTTGGCGTGGAAGTTGTCGCAATCCAAAAAAGTGTCGCAAGTGTTTGTTGCCACAGGCAATGTAGGCACAGCAAAAGAACCTAAAATTCAAAATATTGCGTTAGCAAAACACTCGGATTTAATCGACTTTTGTCAAAAAGAAAATATTGCATTCACTGTGATAGGCCCCGAAGCACCATTAGCCGCAGGCATTGTAAATGACTTTCAAGCGGCAGGTCTGAAAGTTTTTGGCCCATCAAAGGCAGCGGCACAGTTAGAAAGTTCCAAAGATTTTGCCAAAGCGTTTATGGCTCGCCACAATATTCCGACTGCGGCATATCAAACCTTTACAAATGCCGATTTGGCTCACGAATATCTCAATCAAAAAACCGCTCCGATTGTGATTAAAGCAGACGGTTTAGCCGCAGGCAAAGGCGTGGTTGTGGCAGAAACAATGGCAGACGCACATTCTGCCGTTGATATGATGCTCAAAGACAATAAAATGGGGGACGCTGGGGCAAGAGTTGTGATTGAAGACTTTTTGCAAGGTGAAGAAGCCAGTTTCATTGTGATGAGCGATGGCGTGAATGTGCTGCCTATGGCAACTTCCCAAGACCACAAACGCTTGTTAGACGGGGACAAGGGTTTGAACACAGGCGGCATGGGGGCGTATTCGCCTGCTCCTGTGGTAACGGATAAAGTTGCACAACGCACAATGAACGAGATTATTCTGCCCACTATTCGTGGTATGGCAAAAGAAGGTAATCCGTTTATCGGCTTTTTATATGCAGGTTTGATGATTTCGCCTGACGGCTCGCCCTATACAGTTGAATTTAACTGCCGCTTTGGAGACCCTGAAACGCAACCGATTATGATGCGATTAGACTGCGACTTTGCCGAATTGATTGAAGCCGCTCTTTCAGGAAACCTGAATAAAGTTACCGCCAAATGGAAAGACGAAACCGCAATCGGCGTGGTGTTAGCCGCAGCGGGTTACCCTGAAAATGTGAAAAAAGGCGATGAAATTTCGGGTATTGACGCTGCCGAAAAAACAGGAGCAAAAGTGTTTTACGCAGGCGTAGCAAATAAAGACGGTAAAACCGTTACCAACGGCGGACGCGTTTTATGCGTAACGGCATTGGGTAAAGACATTGCAAACGCACGCCAAAACGCCTATTCTGCGGCTGAAAAAATATCCTTTGACGGTATGCAAATGCGGCGTGATATTGGTAATAAGGCTTTGAATAGATAATCGTTCAGGCTGCCTGAAATATTTTCTTTCAGGCAGCGTAAAAATAAAACACAAATAAAATCAATGTGCTAATATACTTCATGTTAAGGAAATGCGATTTTCTTAACATGAAAAAATGGATATGTTAAAAAAATTGCATTTTTTTAACATAAAACTCTTAACTGATTGAATTTATTATGTATTCTATTAACAAATATCCTTATACAAAAATTGAATTTACCGCCAAAGAATTAAATAAAACACGGCAAACGGCTACAAAATATTTAGAAGAATTAACACAAAGAAAACTATTAAGAAAAATTAAAAAAGTAAAATAAATTATTATATCAATATTGAATTATTTAATATTTTGGTTAATGTTTCAGGCTGCCTGAAACCCATTTAATTGAAAGGAAAAACAATGACACACTTCAAAAAAATAACCGTATGTTTATCGGCGATTTTGTTGATGACCGCCTGTGCCACTTCGCCCGAAGAGCAGGCTCGGCGTGAAGCGGAGCGACAAAAGGCCCAAAGGACATTGGAAATTAATTTAGCAAACCAGTGCGACCCGCAAGTGGCTGATTTAATGAAACAAATAGACAATATAAAAGAACAAGGTGAAGAAACAAACAACGAACAGTTTTCGCAATTAAATCAACAATATAAAGAAAAAATCAACGAGCCGCTGTTTTATAACTGCTATAAATTGGCGTGGGAAAATTATCTTAATCAACGGCGGTTAGAAGCAGTTGAACAGCGTGCGTATTATTACGACAGCGATATTTGGCTGTGGGGACATTGGCACGACCCGTTTTATTATCATCACCGCCCACGAGTGTATCACCACCCTGCTCCGCCCCCCAGACCGCCGAGAAGATAATGAGCAATTTATTATTAGAAATCAACAATCTATCATCATTCGTCAGACAAAAGCAAATTTTGTCTGATGTTTCGTTGTCAATGAAAAAAGGCGAAAAATTGGCTTTGGTTGGCGAATCAGGTAGTGGCAAAACAATGCTCGCACAAGGTGTGGTGCGGTTAAATCCTGATATTCGCTTTTCAGGCAGCCTGAAATTTAATGGAACCGAAATTTTATCCTTATCTGCCAAACAATTACAAAAAATTCGTGGTAAAAAAATTGCCTTTGTGTTTCAAGAACCGATGACGGCGTTAAATCCTGTGCAAACAGTCGGTAGTCAAATTGCCGAAGTTTTAACTTGGCATTTGGGCTTAACGCAAAAAGACGCATATAAACAAGCACTTACTCTATTAGAACGCACAGGAATCGAAAACGCAGAAAGCAAAATTCACGCCTATCCGTTTCAACTATCAGGCGGACAACGCCAACGAGCGATGATTGCTATGGCAGTGGCGGCAGAACCTGAACTCTTAATTGCGGACGAACCCACAACCGCATTAGATGTGGCGGTGCAGGAGCAGATTATGGCTCTTTTGAACGACATTCAACGCCAAACGGGTATGGGCATTTTGTATATTTCGCACGATTTGCGTGTGGTTAAAAACTTTGCCGACCGTGTGGCGGTGATGAAAGACGGCAAAATTGTCGAAACCGCAACAGTCGAAAAATTGTTCAATGAGCCGCAACACGAATACACACAAATGTTGCTCAACGCCGTGCCACAGCCGTTAAATGAAGAGCCGCCACAAACCGCAACGGTTTTGTCGGTCGAAAACTTGGGCGTTGCCGTCAAAGAAAAATCAGGCTGGTTCAAAACACACGATTTACCCTTATTAAAAAATGTGCAGTTTGAACTCAAACAAGGCGAAACTTTGGGCGTTATCGGTGCGTCAGGCAGTGGCAAAAGCACGCTTGCCAAAGCCTTGCTTAAACTAATCGATTATTCAGGCAGCCTGAAAATCTGCGGTAACGACTGGCAACATATTGATAATAAAAAATTATTAGAAAAACGCAAAGACATACAAATTGTTTTCCAAGACCCGTTTGCGGCACTCAATCCACGCATGACAGTGGGCGAAATTGTAGGCGAAGCCATCACCATATTAGAACCACACACGGCAAGCGAAGAAAAACAAAATAAAATCATCAAGATACTTAAAGAAGTTAGGCTGCTTGAAACGGAGTTCGGCGTAAGCCAAAATATTTTAGACCGCTATCCGCACGAATTTTCAGGCGGACAACGACAACGCATTGCCATTGCCCGAGCGTTAATTGTGCAGCCGAAAATCTTGGTTTTGGACGAACCCACTTCTGCATTAGATTTACAATTACAAAAGCAACTGATTGATTTATTAAAAGAATTGCAAAAAAAACACCAAATCGCCATGATATTTGTCAGCCACGATTTAGATGTCATCGCGGCACTGTCGCACAAAATTTTGGTTTTAGAAACAGGCGGTAAGGTGAAAGATTATGGCAACGCAAGCGACATTTTGCGGCAATATAGTCGTTAAACTTCAAAACACTAATGCGTTGGCGAGCCTTGCCGTATTAGTTATACTGTCTGCGGCTCGCCGCCTGTTATTCTTTTGAAGTTTAACGACTATATCATACACAATTTCAGGCAGCCTGAAACGCAGTTCAACGAACGCAGTGAAGTTAAAGGTAAAAAACACAATGAAAACAAATATTTTTGCACTTGTTATGGCACTTTTGCTCACCGCTTGTAATCCGAGCGACAGCAATGCAATCAAGCCTTACAAAGACGGCGAAGCTTTGCCACACCCCAAAATCAATATCATCAATTTATGGGCATCGTGGTGCGAGCCTTGTCGGCAAGAAATGCCTATTTTATCGGATTTCGCCACACAACACCCCGAAGTGGGTGTCATCGGCATTGCTTTGGATAGAAAAGAAAATGTCGCAAAATTTTTACAAACCCTATCCGTCCCCTACCCCATTCGCTACCACGATAAGGACGCAACCGCCGTATTCAGACGCTTTGGCAACAACACAGGCGGCATACCCTACACGGTAATAGACGCACCCCAATGCAATTTTAGAAAAGCCTTTTTCGGCAAAATCACCGCACCCCAATTAGAAGAAACCCTTACCCAAGCCAAAAAACAATGCCAGTACCAATAATCGTTTTGTATTATCTGAAAACAATTAACATAATCAATTTATGCTATTTGTAATCCTGCTATAATCAACCGTCCCACTTGCATCGCCAACAAACAGGCAACATATTGACATTCTCACACAAAATTAAAATGACGCAAAAAGTTTCTTTTCACATTGACGGCATGTCCTGCCAAGCGTGTGCGGCTCGTATTGAAAGGGTTTTATCCAAAAAAGAAGCCGTAAGCAGTGCCGAAGTCAATTACGCAGGCGAACGCGCCAGTGTTTCTTTTGATGAGACACAGACTAATCCCAAACAAATTGCCGAGTGGATTGCCGCCGCAGGTTTTCAGGCAGCCTTAATTGAAAATAATATGCTGCCTGAACATCGCACGGCAACGCCTTTTCCTTATTTATCGGCATTATCGTGGTTGATTTTAATTCCCTTTTTGGTGGGTATGGCAGGTATGGCGGTGGGCAAGCATTTTTTGATGATGCCTGCTCCCATTCAGTTTGCTTTGGCAACCATTGTGCAGTTTGGTGCGGGTGCGGCGTTTTATCGTGGGGCGTTTGTGGCACTGAAAAACAAAGCCCCCAATATGGATGTTTTGGTTGCGTTAGGCACAACGGCAGTTTGGGCGTATTCTGTGTTTATGATGGTCAAAGGCGATTGGCATAATGTGTATTTTGAAGCAAGCGTTATGGTGATTGCTTTGGTTTCTTTGGGTAAGTATTTGGAATTGCGTGTCAAACGCAACAGTTTGAACAGCATTGCCCTTTTAACGCAATTAGTGCCGAAAGAAGTAGAAGTTTTGCGTCATAATGAATGGCAAAAAATGCCGTTAAATCAAGTTCGTATCAAAGATGTTTTGCGTGCCAAACAGGGTGAAAAAATTGCCGCAGACGGCATTGTCATCGAAGGTGAAACATATTGCGATGAAAGCCACTTAACAGGCGAAGCGAATGCCGTCCATAAGAAAAATCAGACAAAAGTGTTTGCGGGTGCCTTGTTAGATAACGGCAGTATTTCCTATCGAGTTGAAGCATTGGGGCAAGCCACGCTTTTGGGCGATATGATAAAGGCGTTAGATGACGCACAAAACAGCAAAGCCCCTGTGGCTCGCTTGGCAGATATTGTTGCCGCTTGGTTTGTGCCGATTGTGATTGTGATTGCCTTGCTCGCGTTTTTTGCCAATTACAGCATTTTGGGTAATGCCAATATAGCACTGATGCGTGCGGCGGCGGTTTTGGTGATTGCTTGCCCTTGTGCATTAGGTTTAGCCACGCCTGCGGCAATTATGGCAGGTATGGGCGTTGCCGCTCGATACGGCATATTATTCAAGGACGCAGCGGCATTGGAAACCGCTGGTAAAATCGACACAGTTGTATTTGATAAAACAGGCACACTCACAGTCGGTAAGCCGCAAGTCGTGGCATTCAGGCAGCCTGAACAAGGTTTTATTTATGGCGAAAACGACTTTATTCAAGTAGCGGCAAGCATTGAAGCACGCGTATCGCACCCATTAGCCACTGCCATTGTTCAATATGCCAAAAGCAAAAATCTGCCCTTTTTAACCGTTAATAATGTCGAAGTGGTATCGGGTTTGGGCGTGAAAGCGAATGTGGTGAATTTTGGCGAAGTCAAAATCGGCACCCCCGAATTTTGTGGTTTCAGGCTGCCTGAAACTGAAAACAGCGACCCAATGTGGCAATCGTCTTCAATTGTCGGCATTTCGATGAATAACGAAACCGCCGTTTTTGCGATTGCAGACACATTGCGAGAAGACAGCACGCACGCCATTTCTCGCTTACAAGAAAAAAACATACACACCGCCCTATTCAGTGGCGACAAAGAAACCGCCGTAACTGCCGTAGCAAACGCTTTAAATATTGACGAAAAACAAGGCGGAATGTTGCCCAAAGACAAATCCGCTGCCATTATGCGTATGCAAAAACAAGGTCGCACTGTGGCTATGGTCGGGGACGGCATTAACGATGCGGCGGCATTGGCAGCGGCAGACACTGGTTTTGCCCTAAAAAGCGGCACCGACATAGCACAACACACCGCCAATGCCACACTGATGAACGGTTCTGCCAATCAAGTGGCAGACGCAGTCATCATTGCTCGCAAAACCCTTGCCACAATCCGCCAAAACCTATTTTTCGCCTTTATTTACAATATCATTGGCATACCATTAGCCGCCATAGGCATATTAAGCCCAGCGATTGCAGGAGCCGCTATGGCAGCCAGTTCCATTTCCGTTTTGGGCAATGCGGTAAGGTTGAAAAGGTTTCGAGTGAAATAAGTTTCAGGCAGCCTGAAAGTCTATTCTTTTGGTTTTTGCGTACCCAATGTAATGCGTGTTATACCTGCTTCGTTGGCGATTTCCATTGTTTTTATCACACTGGCATAATCGGCTTTGTCGTCTGCATAAATAACCAACCAATTATCTTCTTTCATATTTTTCGCTTGCTGTTCTAACCGCTGACGCAAATCATCAGCGGAAACTTCTTCACCATTTACCAGCAAACGATTGTCGCCAACCGCCAACAACACATCATCGGACGCAATATTATTAACAGGAGCATTGGCTTCTGGCAAAATAACTTGAAAACCACTCATCTTATTATAAGTTGTTGTTATCATTAAAAATATTAAGATAACCAACAGCAAGTCAATCAGCGGAATAAAATTGATTTCTGGCTCTTCCATTGGGCGATTATTGCGGAAATTCATCTTAAACGCTCCGTCTAATCATCATATGCCACAGGCGATTGGCGGCGGTTTCTGCGTCTGCTAACGCTCGATTGACTTTATAACGAAAATGACGATAGAAAATCATCGCAGGAATCGCCACAATCAAGCCAAAAGCGGTGTTGTATAAGGCAACGGAAATGCCGTGTGCTAACTGTGCTGGGTCAGATTGCAAGGGCGATTGCGATGCAAAAATTTCAATCATACCCACAACCGTGCCAAGCAAACCCATTAGAGGTGCCATTGCCGCAATCGTACCAAGCGTGTTCAAAAAGCGTTCCAAACGCACGGTTTCAATGCGTGCCTGATTGGTCATTGCGTCTTGTATGGCTTCTTTTTGACGGTCAGAACAGGTTACGCCTGCGTGAATAATGCGGTCTAACACGGTTTTTTGCGGATTTTCAGGCAGCTTAAACGGCTTGTTTTGCAA
>JAFWRB010000189.1 GCA_017508845.1 Neisseriaceae bacterium
TGAAGTTTATCGACTATATACAGTTTCCCATAACAACGCCGCCCATATTCAGGCGGCGTGTGATTTTTTTGCGATTATTTACGCAAACCTAAACGAGTGATTAACTCGCGATAAGTTTCGGGTTTGGTGCGGCGTAAATAGGTCAGCAAGCGGCGGCGTTGGCTTACCAAAGCTAATAAGCCACGACGGCTGTGATGGTCTTTTTTATGCACTTTAAAGTGTTCGGTTAAATCGTTAATGCGGAAAGTGAGCAAAGCCACTTGTACTTCGGAAGAGCCAGTATTGCCTTCTTTGCGTTGAAAATCTTTAACGATTTGTGCTTTTTGTTCGACAGTTAATGCCATTTTATGTAACTCCAAAAAATTAGTTAGACAAGTGCGGTAAAGTGTTGATTTATTTGAAATATCAAACCTTATCCGTCTCCAAACTCATCAGCCGCAAGGCTTTCAGGCTGCCTGAAAATGCTTTGCATAAGCCGATAAAGTTGTTTTTCGTATCATAAACACGAAAGGGACTTATTATATCCTGATTCAATTCAAATTGCACGCTTTTTCCTTGTTGTAATGCCAAAATGTGGTTTTCAGGCAGCCGTATTTCAGGAAAATGTTGCAACATACAATCCACAGGCAAAATATATTTTTCTTGTTCATTTTCGTCTAATTTTTGCAACTCATTGAATGTAATTGCATTTTCCAATAAAAAACCAGCGGTTTGTGTTCGCCGTAAAGCGGTTAAATGTGTCAGGCTGCCTGAAAAAGCCGCAATATCTTCTGCCAAAGTGCGAATATAAGTGCCTTTACTGCACGCTACAAAAATTTGAGCAAGGGGCGGATTAAACGTCAAAATATCAATTTTGTGAATGGTGATTTTGCGTTTTTTTCGTTCAATTTCAATACCTTGCCTTGCGTATTCATACAAGGCTTTGCCCTGAAATTTGAGTGCAGAATACATTGGCGGCGTTTGCTCTATTTCGCCTAAAAACGCATTGCAGGCTGCCTGAAACGATTTTTCATCAGGAATATGATTTGTTGTGGAAATAATTTCGCCTTCACTGTCGCCTGTTGTTGTTTTTTCGCCTAATTTCAGTGTAGCGATATAGGCTTTGTCTGCGTCCAATAAATATTGAGCAAACTTGGTTGCTTCGCCCAAGCAAATCGGCAAAAGCCCAGTGGCCAATGGGTCTAAAACGCCCGTGTGTCCCGCCTTTTGGGCTTTTAACAAATGCCTAACCTGCTGCAAAGCCGTATTGCTGGAAACACCTGTTGCTTTATCTAATAATAAAACGCCCGAAATTTTGCGAAAATCTTTCGCCATAAAACCAACCTTGTTGCATATAAATAGTGGCAAAGCATAGCATTTTTAATATGTCCAAACAACTTCAAAACACAAATGTGTTGTATTGTTGATGTAACCATATGCAAAGTCGCTTGTTATTGTTTTGAATTTGCTCGACTATAAAATTATTCTTGACAATTTTCACCGAAACTCTATAATTGCCGTTTCTTTTGCGAAAAAGAAGAAAAGCGGGAATAGCTCAGTTGGTAGAGCGCAACCTTGCCAAGGTTGAGGTCGCGAGTTCGAGACTCGTTTCCCGCTCCACTTGCTCAGGGCGGGGTAGCAAAGTGGTTATGCAGCGGCCTGCAAAGCCGTGGACGCCGGTTCGATTCCGACCCCCGCCTCCATTCGCCCGGGTGGTGAAACAGGTAGACACAACGGACTTAAAATCCGTCGCCCCTAAAACGGGCGTGCCGGTTCGATTCCGGCTCCGGGCACCACTTAATATAACGGCTGAAAATGCCGTTTTTTTGTTATTGCGTTATATAGTCGCTTTATAACAAAATACACCAGCGTTGCCTCTTCTTGCCGTATTATCTATACTGTCTTTGATGAGTTGCCTTGTTGTCTTTTGCTCTAAATCGACTATAATTTACTCCTTTGCGGATGTGGCGAAATTGGTAGACGCACTGGATTTAGGTTCCAGCGCCGAAAGGCGTGAGAGTTCGAGTCTCTCTATCCGCACCACTCTTTGATATACTTGATAAATCTTTCAGGCTGCCTGAAATCTTGATATTATTCAAAAAGTTATGAAAAGTGCTTTAAAATTCTTTTTTGTATGGTTATCTGCCTATATTTTGTTTGTGGCGATGACGCAGGGTTTGTGCAATTTTCCAAAATATTGGCAACCTTTTGTTTATGCTTTTAAAAATGCTGCGGCTTATCAATATTACACAACCGCAGTGGAATTATTGGTAACTATTTTAACTTTATTCTTTCTCACACTTATTGGTTTTTTTATTGCGAATTTGCCTTTTCATTTATTGAAAATGGAACGCAGTCATCGTGCTTTCTTTTTCTTTTTATTGTTTTTAATTTGTACATTGACGATTACATTTTTATCGTATTACACTTGGCTTTATTTGGGAAATCAGTCGTATGATTTTAATGTGTATCAATGTCGTCATTATTTAAAATATATTCCGTACTTCAAATGAAAAATCAACAACTTAAACTGCCAAATGGCAGTAATAAATTATTATTACATTCTTGCTGTGCTCCGTGTTCAGGCAGCATTATGGAACAATTATGCAATGCGAATATTGATTATACGGTGTTTTTTTATAATCCGAATATTCACCCAAAAAGAGAATATGAATTACGCAA
>JAFWRB010000190.1 GCA_017508845.1 Neisseriaceae bacterium
CGAAGCCGACCGTTAGAATTACCAAGAACACCAACATCGACCAAAAGCCAAACGCCGACATTTCCTTATAGACCACAGCCCAAGGAAACATAAACGCAATTTCCAAATCAAACAGAATAAAGAGAATGGCAACAAGATAATACCGCACATCAAACTTGCGGCGTGCGTCTTCAAAGGCTTCAAAACCGCACTCAAAAGCGGAAAGTTTTTCATCTGATGGACGCTGCGGGCCCAAGATATAACCCAAAAATAACAGAACAGCACCCGCCACAATGCCCACTAAAATGAACACCAACACGGGTAGGTAGTTTGCCAACATCTGTAAGGTTCCTTGTGAGAAACGGCTGTTTATTGCCGTCTATTTCGTTATTAAAAAAGCAATATATTTTGCTAAATTGATAAATTATAACATATCTACAAACTAAATCACAGCCCAAAAAGATAAAGAAAAGCAATGAAATAGATTTTTTTCAGACAGCCTAAACACATTGTACCACTGTGTTTTGCCTATTTTAGAAGTTACTAATTTATAGACGATAAATGGAAGCGATTTGTTTGATGAATAAAGTTTCAGGCAGCCTGAAATACCATCTCTACCACTACTGTGTGTTGAAAATCCAGCCTACAAATATTGTGTTCGTTACAGCGAACTAAAAACCCACCCTATAACTAACACATAAAGTATCGATCGTAAAACGAAACCTTACCCTACAACTTCTCAATCCGCCGAATATCTCGCAATTTAAATCCACAAACAAACAGTGTGGCGAAGTACGATACCGCACCTGCAAACACCAAAACCAATAGTTGCAACACCCGCACGGCGGCTCGTCCGTCCCAAATCAATGGAATTAAGGTTTGTTTTTGTAAGCCGATTAAAACAGCAAACATCACCACTAATGCCACGCACAGACGTAATAGAAATTTTTTCATAGCAAGGTCGGGTTTGTAAATGCCTTTTTTGCGTAATAATATATATAAAACAAACGCATTAAGACACGCTCCTGACGCAATCGCTGCGGCCAAACCTGCGTGTTTAAAGTGCCAGACCAATGCCAAATTCATACATTGCGTAAAAATCAGCGTGCCAATCGCCACTTTTACAGGCGTTTTAATGTCTTGGCGAGCGTAAAAACCAGGTGCCAATACTTTCACCATAATCAGGCCGATTAAGCCTGCCGAATACGCCATTAAGGCTTTTTGCGTCATTGCCGCGTCAAAGGCAGTAAATTCGCGATAGGCAAACAGCGTACAAATTAAAGGCAAAGACACCGCTGCCAAGCCCACAGCCGCAGGCAAAGCCAATAACAGCGTTAATTTAACACCCCAATCCAAAAGCGATGAAAAACTGTCGCTGTTTTTGTCGGCAGCGTGGCGGGATAAAGTGGGCAACAACATTGTACCTAATGCCGCTCCCAAAATGCCTGTGGGTAACTCCATTAGGCGGTCGGCATAATACAGCCAAGAAACGCTGCCGCTTGGCAAAAAGGACGCAAATATATTGTTGATAACCAAAGAAATTTGAGCCACAGACACGCCCAAAATAGCAGGTAACATTTGCTTTAAAACTCGCCTTGCACCTGTGTGTTTGAAATTTAATTTAGGCAGCCTGAAAAACCCAATTTGCCGCAAAAACGGCAGTTGAAATGATAATTGCAAAACGCCGCCAATCAACACACCAATCGCCAGAGCGGTTACAGGCTCGTCAAAATACGGCGAAATAAACAAGGCACAGGCAATCATCGACAAATTCAGAAAAACAGGCGTAAAAGCAGGAATGGCAAAGCGATTGTAAGTGTTTAAAAGACTACCAACAAAAGAAGACAATGAAATCAAGAAGATATATGGAAAAGTAATGCGTAACAACTTGGCAGACAAAGCAAATTTATCGGGTTCGGCAACAAAACCTGGTGCGGTAATGCGAATCACAATGGGTGCGGCTAAAATGCCCAAAATCGTTACCCAAAACAGCACAAACGCTAACAGTCCTGCGACATATCGAGCAAAATCCACAGTTTCATCTTGTCCCTGCGTGTTTTTGTATTCCGCCAAAATCGGTACAAATGCCTGCGAAAACGCCCCTTCGGCAAAAATCCGCCGCAGCAAATTAGGCAATTTAAACGCCACAAAAAAAGCGTCAGTCGCTGCACTCGAGCCAAACATTTGTGCGGTAACCGTATCCCGCACAAAGCCCAAAATACGCGAAATCGTGGTCATACCACTAATCTTGGCAAGGGTTTTGAGTAAATTCATTGCATTAGTAGGTTGATAATAATAAGGCGGTATTGTACAGGGTTTTCAGGCAGCCTGAAAAAGGAAAGGCGGAATGGTTTTCCGCCTTGATTTTATTTATTTTGTTGCAAGCGGTCGAATTTGGCTTGCAATTCTTCTGGCGTTTCTTTGTGATTGGGGTCTTCGGCAATGCAATCAACTGGACAAACCATTTGGCATTGCGGTTCATCGTGATGACCTACACATTGTGTGCAAAGGTCAGGGTTAATTACATAAATTTCATCGCCTTGCGAAATGGCGTTGTTTGGGCATTCAGGTTCGCACACATCGCAGTTAATACATTCATCGCTGATTAAAAGTGCCATTATCGGTTCCTCTAAGTTGGTTTTCGATAACGCTTTCAGGCTGCCTGAAAGCGTTTGGTTGTTTATTATATCACGCAGGAAAATCGCCTACTTTGGTAAGCCAGCCGTGCGTGTCCGCCGCATCGCCGTATTGAATGTCGGTGATAAATTTGCGTAATTTTAACGCTTCCGCTTGCGATTTAACGACTAATTCATTGCCGTCAATAATAAAGTGCGTAACAGGCGACAACACTGCCGCCGTGCCTGTCAGCACCGCTTCCGCACCGTTTGCAATGCGTTGTTTGATTTCATCAACCGTAAAGTGGCGTTCTTCAACCGTGTAGCCATTGTCGCGTGCGGCTTGCAAAATACTTCTACGCGTAATGCCGTGCAGAAATTCGCTTGTTAAAGGCTTGGTGATTAAGGTTTTGCCGTCAATCAAAATAAAATTAGATGCACCCGTTTCCTGCACATCGCCTTTGGGACAGAACAGCACTTGATTGGCGTGGTATTTTTCTTCGGCAATCATTGTCCAAGGCAAGGCGGCGGCGTAATTTCCGCCTGTTTTAATGCTGCCCATATGCGGGGCACAACGAACATGCTCGGTTTCAACATAGATTTTGAGTTGCGAGCCTTGTTTGAAATAATCGCCCACAGGCGAGAGTAAAACATACAATAAAGCATCATGCGACGGGTGTCCAGCCGCACCCACAACGCTTTCCGTGCCAATCAATGCAGGACGAATATACGCCGCACCACGACGGTCAGGTACAAAATAGGCTTGACGGCGAACCAATTCAATAATCATATTTTTAAGTTGTTCCGCATCAGGCACTGGCAAATACAAGGCGGCTGCCGACTTACGCATACGCTCCACACCTGTGTCTAACTGAAAAATATGCACTGAATTATCGTTATGGCGAAAGGCTTTCATACCTTCAAAAATTTCACTGCCATAGTGCAAGCAATGAGCCGCAGGGTGCAGTTCCAATTTATCCGAAGATTGCCATTGTGTTTCTTGCCACGCACCGTTTGCAAATTTTGCGATGGGCATTTCGGGAGCAAAAACACTGCCAAACACAGCAGGGATTTCTTTAATCATTTGAAATTTCCTTATTTAATAATAAATTAAATTCGGCAAACGCATATAAATTGTGTTGTCGTAAAATGAGATGATTATACTCCAAGTTACACACGATGACAGCGTAGATAAATAAAAAGTTTCAGGAGAAGTAGATTCAAGTTTCAAATGCAACACTTGGACTGAAATATAAGGTGAGATTGGTTATAAGCTTAATTTTTTAGCTAGAAGAAACAATATTACGGCTTGCAAGCATCTCATCACCTTAGGGTGATACCACATACAATGGCACATTGACAACCATCTCACTTTAAGACAAATTGCTATCGCATTACAACGAAGTCGTGGTTACTATCAGGCGAGAAATCACTCGTTATTAAACTGCTGAGTTTAGTAGTTATATTGCTAATTATAAGGATAAAATCTCTTAAAACAGTAAAAAAGAATGTTACAAACTCAAGGCAACCTGTTGAAACAGTGAAACTTTTATTCAGACAAAAATTAAGTCTAGAGTAGATTTCAGATCGTTTATAGTTAAAAAATCATTAGAATCAACTATACAGCGATTTATAATTAGATTAAATACAAGACGAAAAATAAAAAAGAATTAACGCAAGAATTGAGAATAAAATTCAAAAATGTACAAAGAAATAAAAAGGTAAAAATATATATTCTAAACTTGAAAACAATTGATGAGTAAAGATATAGCTCTATTTTAATATAATCAATTAAAAATTTTTAACTAGATAATATTTTAGGAAAATAAAATCACTATTCTGACTATGGTTGAGATGTTAATTGAGTATGTATTTATTGTTCATATTAAAAAAAACGAAATAAACTGAAGAAACTGTTATAAGTGCATTAAAACACATAAAAAACCATATACAGAAACCTTTGCAAAAATAATTTCTGCCAAAAATAAATGCTATTTTCCGTAGAAGTAAGCCTATATGATCGCCCAATGTACAGTTAAATTAACATATTATTTTTATATTTAAAACAATATATTACATCGTTTTTTTGATTTTTAGGCAATCACATAAGAGCCTCTCTACGACAGAATCAACTTATTTTTATGTTGAATTTTGCAAAAGTTTCTTAAATAATCGACCAAGAAAATTATTAGACTACTCGACACCAAAAGAAGTTCGTTAACAACACTTAAAGTGTTGCACTTGAAAACGTTAGTCTGCCGTTTAATTCCTGCCTACCCCCTATTCTGCTGCTTTTTCGACAAATCCTGTCATAAATTTGCCCAATAATTTTTCCAAAACCATAGCGGAATTTGTCAGCGTAATGGTGTCGCCGTTTTTGAGTTGTTCAGGGTCGCCGCCTTCTTCCAAGCCTATGTATTGTTCGCCCAAAATGCCCGAAGTTAAAATTTGTGCAGACGCATCTGAACTAAATTTATATTGTTCAGATAATTCCAGCGTAACGCGGGCTCGGTAGGTTTCGGGGTTTAAGCCAATGTTAGACACGCGTCCCACAACCACGCCTGCAATACGCACGGGGGCTTTGGTTTTTAAGCCACCAATATCGTCAAAATCGGCATACACCGTGTAAGTTTTGCCAGCGTTGCCCGTGCCTGCCCCTGTGCCGCCTGCCACTTGCAAGGACAAAAACACCAAAGCGGCAATGCCAATCGCCACAAACACGCCTACCCATAATTCTATTGTGCTTTGTTTCATAATCAATAACTCCGTTTTATATCATTTTATAGTCAATTCAGACCCAAAGTAGCCAAGGCGGCACGATGCAGACAGTATAAATAATACGGCAAGGCGTGCCAACGCAGGATAGTTTGGGTATGAATTGACTATATTTCACCCTATAAACATAAATGCGGTTAATATAAAATCCAATGCCAAAATCGCCAAAGACGAAACGACTACGGTGCGAGTGGTTGCTCGCAAAATGCCCTCTGCCGTTGCTTTGGCATGAAAACCTTGATACACAGCAATTAACGCAATCGCAATACCAAACACAAACGATTTAATAATGCTATTGACTACATCATAGTGCCAATCCACGCCAGCCTGCATTTGCGACCAGAAAATGCCTGCGTCCAAGCCCAAATGCTTCACGCCAATTAAGTATGCACCGTAAATGCCCGATACATCGCAAATAGCGGCAAGCAGCGGCATAGAAATCACCCCTGCCCAAAAGCGTGGAGCAACCACGCGTGCCACAGGATTAACCGCCATCACATTCATTGCTTCTAACTGTTCTGTGGTTTTCATTAAGCCGATTTCGCTGGTCATGGCACTGCCTGCACTGCTGGCAAACAGCAACGCCGCTAACACGGGACCAATCTCCCGCAAGAGCGACGCGGCAACCGCAAAGCCCAATACATCGGCGGCTTTGAACTGCACCAAAATGTTATACACCTGCAAGCCCAAAACCATACCCATAAACAAGCCCGACACCGCCACAATGAGAATGGACATCACGCCCGAAAAATAAAGTTGCCGAATGGTTAAGCGTGGGCGTTTAATGCTGTCTAATGAGCGTAACAGTATGTTTAATAAAAACAAAACCGTAGCACCCAAGCCGCGAATAAACCCAATGGTAAATCGCCCAATTGCACGAAAAAAGTTTGTCATATTTTTAATTTAATTCCTTATCAATTTAAAGTTTCAGGCTGCCTGAAAATTTAATGTGTTTGTTGTAACATATTTAAAATATAAATCCAACTTTCTTGCCATAATTTTGTATCTTCTTGGTGTAAATCGTCTGATACAGGCGAATTATAAAAATCCACAATATTTTTTAATAAATTTTGTGGATTATTTTTAGATAATTCTGCACAAACTTTGCCAATTTTATAAGGCAACAATAAATATAAATTTTCTTGATTAACGGTTATCATTTAATATGTTATCCTTTCATAAAATCATCAATAGCACTTAATATATAATCTTTTCCCTGCGTATGTAAAATATCCGCATTTTCTTGTAAAAAAACAAAAACACCTTTTTGATTAAATAAATTTGCCGTTTGTTGCGGTGTTTTATCATAATTTACCGCATATTCTTCAATACACCAAGCAATAAAAACTGCCGTTTGTTCTGTATTCATATTTATAACATTCCTTTTAATCTTTCAGGCAGCCTTTACCAAATCATCTTTTAAACTCGTTTTAGCAGGATAGCGATATTCCACAGGGCCGTGTGGTCTGCCGTTAATAAATTGTTGCACCCATTCTTCATCGGTGTTTTGCATATCTTTTGGGCTGCCTGAAAAAATAATTTTGCCTTGTGCCATAAATAAAATTCTATCAACCAAAGACAAAGACGCACCAATATCGTGCGTTACCATAATGCCTGTGGCGTGCAAGGCTTTGGTTAAACGGGCAATTAAGTGGGCGGTTACGCCCAAAGAAATGGGGTCAAGCCCTGTAAAAGGTTCGTCATACAGCATTAACGCAGGGTCTAATGCAATGGTGC
>JAFWRB010000191.1 GCA_017508845.1 Neisseriaceae bacterium
AACCAAGCCGCCGATGAGCGTAGAACGCATAACGCTCATTTGGGACGCAATCGGGTTTTGCAAGCGAATGGGGTTGGTGTTGCCTGCAAAATCTTCTTCCCACGCATTATCCACAAAAGCGTAATTCACCACTTCGCGATAATCCAAAGCGGCGGCTTGTCGCAATACATCAAAGCGATTTTTTTGCGTTTCAGGCTGCCTGTCCATGAGCAACTTGCCTTGTGTGCTGTCAAACGGCACTTTGTCGTAGCCATAAATGCGGGCGATTTCTTCGATTAAATCTTCTTCAATTTCAATATCAAAGCGAAATGTCGGTGCGGTTACGCTAAAACCGTCTGCGGTTTTTTGTGGATTTAAGCCTAAATCGGTTAAGATTTTTTCAACCGTATCCACTGGAATATCAATACCCAAAACGGTTTTAATTCTGTCTAATCGAACGGATACGGCTTTTCTTTCTGGCAGACTCGCTTCTGCCTTATTCACAACCCCTGCCTTGCCGCCGCAAATGCCGATAATCAGGGCAGTGGCTCGCTCGATTGCGTCTTCTTGTAAGGCAAAATCAACACCGCGTTCAAAACGGAAAGACGAATCCGAACCAAAGCCGTATTGTCTTGATTTTCCTGCAATAATATTAGGATAGAAAAACGCTGATTCAAGCAAAATATTTTGCGTAGAATCGGACACCGCAGACGCTTCGCCGCCCATTAAGCCAGCAATACTCAACGCCTGTTTTTCATCGGCAATAACCAGCGTGTCGTCTTTGAGTTCAACCGTTTTGCCATTCAAACATGCTAATTTTTCGCCATTAACCGCACGGCGAGCATTCAGGCTGCCTGAAAGTTTGTCTAAATCAAACACATGCATCGGCTGACCTAATTCCAGCATCACAAAATTGCCTATATCAACCAGCACACTCACCGAACGCACGCCACAGCGTTCAATGCGTTGTTTGAGCCATTCAGGCGTGGGCGTGTTGGCATTCACGCCTTCAATCACTCGTGTGAGCAAGCGACCGCAATCTTGCGGCGATTGAATATGCGTGGCAAAGGCTCGGTCTGTGTCCTGCGGCATTTTGGGAATAGACAAAGGTGTGGCTTCGCAATGCGTTAAGGCTTTCACTTCCCTTGCAATACCCTTAATGCTTAAACAATCGGCACGGTTGGGCGTGATTTTTAGCGTAAAAAGCGTGTCGTCCAAATCCAAATATTCACGAATATTCTGCCCCACTGGTGCGTCATCAGGCAAAATCAACAAACCGCTTGCGTCTTCTGCCAAGCCTAATTCTTTGGCAGAACACAGCATACCATTTGATTGCTGCCCACGCATTTTGGTAGGCTTAATTTTGAAATCACCTGGCAAAACCGCACCGCTTAACGCACACGGCACTTTAACACCTGCTTTAACATTCGGTGCACCGCACACAATTTGAATTAACTCGCCCGAACCCGTATCCACTTGGGTTACATTCAAGCGGTCTGCGTCAGGGTGCTTTTCAACCGATTTCACCTGTGCCACAACCACGCCAGTAAAGGTAGGAGCAGCGGTAGTTTGCTCTTCTACTTCCAAACCAGACATAGTCAGCACGCTGGCTAACTCGTCCGCCGTAACATTAGGATTAGCCCAAGATTTGAGCCATGAATATGAAAATTGCATAATATTGTTTTCTTTTTTAAAAAATGTTTAATGATAATCTTTTTTCAGGCAGCCTGAAAGACTATTTCACAGCCCCACTTCTTCAAACAAAAACCCAGTTTCAGCGGTGATTTGCTGTTGCAATGTGGCGCGTTTTTCGGCGTATTGCGATCGGTTATTTTCAGGCAGCCTGAATGCAGGCAAAACGCCTTGCTGTCCATATTTCACTTTTTTATTTTGCTGCTGACGGGTGATTGTGGCGAGTTTTTTATTGCGGTCAATTTTAACAGTTATGGCATTGTGTAAGTTTTTCCGCATATTTTTCAGTAGCAGCGGAGTAGAAATAAACACACTCACCACAGCAACCAAAATCATACCTGCTAAAAGAATTAACGCTGTTGTTTTATCTAAACCCAAAGTGTTGTTAAAGTATAAAAACAAGGCAACAATCACAATTAAAGCGTCTGTGCTATATATTGAGTATTTCATCATATTGATTTTGCGTTCTTGTTCTTGTGCATTAACGGGCGGAATAACCGTCCATTCCACAACCTGCTTGCCGCTTTGCCAGTCGTTAAAAACCGTGTCCAAAGTTTTTTGTGCTTCATTATCCGCAAAATTATCATTTTGCGAATTGCCAATTTGGGTAAAGTCTTGCATTGTTTTTTCCTTGTTCATTAAAAAAGTTTTCAGGCAGCCTGAATTTCTGCCCATTCTTCAAAAAGAAAACCCGTTTCCGCACTAATGCGACTTTGCAAGGCTTCTTTTTTGTGCGTATATTGCCCCGCATTGTTTTCAGGCAGCCTAAACGCAGGCAAAAGCACATTCGGCGTACCAAACGCTGCCGTTTGTATATTGTTTGATGAACGGCGAATGCTTGCTGTTTTTGCTGTGCGGTCAATGGTGATTTTAATTGCTCGCCAACGGTTGCTACGCAAGTATTTTAACAACAAAGGCAATGCCACAAAAAGTTGCAAAACCACGCTTAAAATGGCAAACACCCCAATCATAGCCATCTTATCGAATGTCTTATAAAACAAAAGTTGTACCAATGGTGCTAATGTAAAAAATACAGTATAAAAAACACTCATTAAAATCAATATCTTAACAATAATCACCATATTTTCTACCGACTTCGTATTAACAGGCGGTATCACTTCCCACACAATCAACGATTGCCCCTGCTGCCACTCGCGTGCAACCCTATTCAAAATAGCCATTTCAGGACTATCCTGAATATTCGTTGCTTGGGCAATTTTGGTGAAGTCTTTCATTTTCAGGCAGCCTGAAAACGGTTTGATACTAAAAATGAATAAAATATTTTTGGCAAAACACAATTTTCCAAACTTTTCTGCGAAAATAAAAAACGCCCATCACAAATAAATCCTAATTCTTGCCAGTGTACATTATTTAATTCGTCAATAATTTGATTTAATGTTTGTGGCGTACAATCAAATTTGGGAAATATTGCCAATACCGAACCGTCATAATTGGTACACGAATGGGTGAAGAATGGTTTTTTATTGCGTGTTTTGGTATTCACATAAATGCGTGGTAAGTTACTTTTATAATAATCACGCCCCCAACAATACCAGTTTTGTTCGTTAAAATTTCTAATCTTCCTTTTAATGAGTTTATCCTTAAATGGTAATAAATAAGGGATATTTTGATTATAAATCATTTTGCGTGTTTTGCCCGTTTGTGCGGTTTTAGAATAAACAAAATCTAAATTGCCAAATTCTTCATTGACAAATATTTCATCACAACCACTGACAGCCCCAACTTTTACAAAAAATAAATCGCTAAACTTAACTGTATATTGATTATCGGTAAATAAAAGTTGTCCATTCACACAGGAAAATTCTTTAACTATATTTGTGTTTCTTTTGAAATTATTTTTTTCAAAACGCCATATGGCACAATTCGGTTGTGCGTCTTTAAATATTTTTTCATCACCCAAGTCAATAAAATCAGTAATTGTGCCTTGTTGATAAATAAATTCATTTAATTTTATTGCCGAAGTGGATTTGAGAAAATCTCTGGGGGTAATAAAAATCAATTCACCATTGTTTTTCAAATGTAAAATGGCTTTATAAATAAAAAACAAATATAAATTTGTTCGTTTATCAAATAATGATGAATAGGGTTTAAGTTTTTGTTTGGTTTTAGATAATATATCTTGATAACGCACATAGGGCGGGTTGCCAATAATGGTATCAAATTTGTTATCTAACGAATAATCAAAAAAATCTATATTGATGATATTTGTTTGTTGAAATTTTTGGTCAATTTCAATACCCACAGCGTTTTTTATATTATTCAAAAATGCCCCATCACCACAAGACGGCTCTAATACGCTGCCTGAATTTTGGCGTAAAGAAAGCATTGTTGCCACAATACTTTGTGGCGTAAATACTTGCCCTAATTCGGCAATATTTAAGGCATTATTTTCTTTCAGGCTGCCTGAAATATCTTGTGATGAAAATAAATCAAACATATTCTGCAAAATATTCCTTAAATGATAAATAAGCGTCTGCTCTTAATTTTAATGATTGTCCAAAAACAGATAAAATAAATTTTTTGGCTTGATTGTAATCTCTTATTTGTGGCGTTTTATTTTCACTCCATTGTGCTTGAAAAGGTAAATTATTGCCATTGGGTACTAATTTGTTGAGTGTTTTTAATGATGAAATAAAAATATCATTTGTATTATCTTTATTAACGATAAGAAAATAATAATCTCGATTGTTGTTATGAATATTTTCTTTTAGTTTTTTAAGATAATTTTCCCAAGAAATACCGTTTTTAAAATCAGGCAACTTACCTGTTAGGGCATAATAAATGCCTAATTTGCAATTTAAATTATCAGCCGTTTCTGTGGTGCTGACTTTAATATTAACAGGATAAAAAATATCGTTTTCTTCAAAAGCAAAATCAAACCAGTCTCTTATTTTAGGACGGCGAATTGGAAAATGTTTATCAATCAATGCCACAATTTCATCTTCATTAAAAGCGGAATTAACACGCCCATCTCGTGTAGTTTGGGTTAAAGAAAGATGATATTGTTGCAAAAAATCTTTGATTTCTTCTAATGTTTTGGGAAACATATTTTATTCTCCAAATTAAGTTTCAGGTTTCCTGAAATATTTTTCAGGCAGCCTGAAACTAAAACCCTACGCAAATTGTTTTAAGAAATTCAAATCGTTATCAAAAAACAGACGCAAGTCGTTAATGCCGTATCGCAACATCGCAAAGCGGTCTAAACCAATGCCAAAGGCAAAGCCTGTGTATTCTTCTGGGTTGATATTCACATTGCGTAAGACATTGGGGTGCACCATACCGCAACCGCCCACTTCCAACCATTTGCCGTTTTCCATTTGAATAT